>JBAVUB010000509.1:0-9295 GCA_049696575.1 Acidobacteriaceae bacterium
TGCTGCGGGGCGGCGATGTTTTTCTGAGTGCGGCTGAGGATCGCGAGGGTGATTTGTGGCTGGGCACGGAGTCGGGGGGGCTGGCGGTGCTGCGGGATCGGAAGTTTTCGACGCTGACGGCGCAGGAGGGGCTGACGGATGAGTATGTGCTGGCGCTGGCGCAGGCACCGAATGGCCATGTTGGGGTGGGTACGAAGGGTGGCGGGCTGAACGTATTTCGCGATGGCAGGTTTTACCCGTTGACGACGGCGGAGGGTTTGTCGAGCAATGTGGTGCTGACACTGGCGGCCGCCGCGAATGGCGATGTATGGGTGGGAACGCCGGATGGGCTGAACCTGCTGCACGAGGGCGAAGTGGCGCGGGTCTTCACGACGGCGGATGGACTGGCGGATGATTTTGTGCGCTCACTTTATGTGGGGAGTCGCGGAGAAGTGTGGATCGGGACGCGGCGCGGGCTGTCGCGGTATGAGGAGGGGAAGTTCACTACGTGGACGGCGCTGGACGGGCTGGGCAGCGATCTGATTGGAGCGATGACTCAGGATCACGACGGGAATCTATGGATTGGGACGCTGGGCGGGTTGAGCCTGTTTCGCGATGGGCAGATCAGGAATTTCACTACGAAAGATGGCCTTTCGAGCAACGTGGTCACAGCGCTCTATGAGGATGCAGAGGGAACGCTGTGGATCGGGACCAACGATGGGGGTTTGAATCGGTGGAGCGCGGGGAAGGTTGTGAGCCTTGGCTCGCGGCAGTTGCCGCAGCGGGTGATCGGGATTCTGGAAGACGGCAGCGGATATTTGTGGATCAGCTCGAATACGGGAATCTACCGCGTGAGCCGCGAGGCGCTGCATCGGATGGCGGATGGAGGGGTGGCGGCGGAGGTGATGCGCTTCGGGGTGGCGGACGGGATGCGCATCAGCGAGTGTTCGAGCGGGGGGCATCCGGCGGCTCTGAAGCTGAAGGATGGATCGCTGTGGTTCGCGACGCTCAAGGGGATCGCGCGCGTCGATCCGGAGCACATGCCGGTGAATCACGTGGCGCCGCCGGTGGCGGTGGAGCGGGTGAGCGTGGACGATGCGCAGCAGGCGCCGATCGCGGATCTGACGGTGGCGCCGGGGCACAGCCATTACGAGTTCGACTACGCGGGACTGAGCTTTGTGGCGCCGCAGAAAGTGGAGTACCGGTATCAGCTGGAAGGCTTCGATCGCGGATGGGTGGATGCGGGGACGCGGCGCGCGGCGTACTACACGAATCTGCCGCACGGGCACTATAGGTTTCGCGTGATCGCGCGCAATAACGATGGCGTGTGGAGCGGGACGGCGGCCACGGCGGAGTTGACGATCGAGCCGCATGTTTACCAGACGGTGTGGTTCCGGCTGCTGGTTTTGCTGGCACTTGCGGGCCTCGGCTATGCAGCATGGCGGCGACGACTGATGCGGGCGGAGCGGGAATTTCAGGCGGTGCTGGGGGAGCGGGCGCGCATCGCGCGGGAGATTCACGATACGCTGGCGCAGGGGTTCGTTGCGGTTTCAGTGCATCTGGAACTGGTGGCGCAGCTGATGCGGAAATCCGCAGATGCGGCGAAGGAGCAGCTGGAACGCGCGCAGGCGCTGGTGCGGAGCAGCCTCGAGGACGCGAGGACGTCGATTTGGGAGCTGCGGTCGCAGGGGGCCGAGCGCGAGGATCTGGCGGTGCGGATTCTAAACATGGCGGAGGAAACAATTTCGCGAGCTGGGGCACGCCGCCCCTCAGCACCAACGGCGGGTGCTGTGGGGACCCCGGGCGCACGGGCGCGGGCGCAGATGCACGTTATGGGGACGAATCATCCGCTGGATGAGGACGTGGAACGGGAGCTGTTGCGGATTGCGCGCGAAGCGGTGACGAACGCGGTCCGTCATGGGGATGCGGAGAACATTGTGCTGCGGCTGGAATTCGAGGGGAGTATGTTCGGGATGGAGATTCGGGACGATGGGCGGGGATTTGCGGGAACGCCTGCGGATGGATCGAGCGGACACTTTGGATTGACCGGCATGCGGGAGCGGGCGGAAGCGATTGGGGCTACGCTGACGGTGGAGAGCAGCGTGGGCGAGGGAACCACGGTGCGGGTGGGACTAAACATTTTCCAGGCCGGGGAGGCAGGGGCGAAAACGTAACTATGGCAGATACGATTAGAATCCTGATCGTCGACGATCATCACATTGTGCGCCAGGGGCTGGCGGCGTTGCTGAAGACGGTGCCGGGGTTCGCGGTGGTGGCGGAGGCCTCCGACGGCGAGCAGGCTGTGGATCTCTACAGAAAGCACCGGCCGGACGTGACGTTGATGGACCTGCGGCTTCCGAAGATGAACGGGGTGGAAGCCATCGGGAAGATCCGCGGGGAGTTTCCTGCGGCGCGGATCATCGTGCTGACGACGTTTGACGGAGATGAGGATATTTACCGCGCGATGCAGGCGGGTGCGAAGGGCTATTTGTTGAAAGGGATGGATCTGACGGAGCTGACGGAAGCGGTGCGGGTTGTGCATGCGGGGAAATCGCGGATTCCTTCGCGCGTGGCGGAAAAGCTGGCGGAACGGATGGGCGGCGCGACGCTGACGGCGCGCGAACTGGAAGTGCTGCATCTGATCGTGGCGGGCAAAAGCAACAAGGATATCGGGAACGCTCTGTTCATCTCGGAAGCGACGGTGAAGACGCACGTGAACAGTCTGTTGAGCAAGATGGGCGTGGAGGATCGCACGCAGGCGGCGACTACGGCGCTGCAGCGGGGGATTGTGCATCTGGACTGATGAAAAGCAGGGAATAGGGAATAGACATGACGTGGTCAGGCGGGGTCATGCGGCGCGTGATAGCGGCTGCGGGTGTTACGGCGGCGCTGGTGGTGTGTGGGTGGGGGCAGGAGGCTCGGCTGGCAGAGTGGCATCAGGCCAGCGATGCTGAGCTGCGGTCGGTGATTCCGGCGCGCGCGCCGGTGGTGCAGGAGCGGATCGAGACGGAGATGCGGTCGGCGTCCGGCATCACGAACGGGCATGGGAAATACATTGCGGGCGTGGTGCTGATCACGGCGGGCTATTCGGCGGAAGGGAAGTATTCGCATTTTTTCCTGACGCAGGTTCCGCTCCGGTTGGGAGCCGACACGCGGCTCCCGCCTGGCGAGTATGTGCTGGGCTATGAGCGCAGCGACAACGGGCTGCTGATTCATTTTTACGAGGCGGCGACGGGAAAGCCGGTGGGAAGTGTCCAGGCGACAATGACGCCGGGCGCGCGGGTAGAGGAGTTCCGCATCTGGCCGCCGGGTGAACGCTCGGCGATTCAGATTGGACGATTTGCTTTCAGCTATCAGATCGGGAGCTAGCCGGGCATGGCGCAGACTGGGTTGCAAAAAGAACAGAAGGTGCTGGAAGCGCTGAGCGAGAACTGGCAGGCGGAGATGCGCGGCTTCCACACGTACAACACGCTGGCGGAGCGCGACGACGATGCGGTCCGGAAAAAGACGCTGCGGCACATGGCGGAGGCGGAGGCTCAGCATGCGGCGATGTGGGCGAAGCGCATTCGCGAACTGGGCGCGGAGTTGCCGAAGTACGACGGCAAGCCGAGCGGCGATGCGGACACGCTGGTGAACCGGCTGGGCGGGCCGCAGATGGCGCTACGGCGGCTGGAGATCGACGAGAGCCGCGACATCGCGCGGTATGGGCAGCAGCTGAAGGAACTCGGCGATGAGCCGAGCGTTGCGATTCTGAAACAGGTGATCGCGGACGAGCAGGAGCATTATCGAGAGCTGAGCGAGCTAATTCGGCACCGATATCCGAAGGTGGCGACCAGCTCGGATGCGGCGCGGAAGGAACTGGACGAGCTGCTGACACGGCGCAATCGCTCAGGAAGACAGACGGCGGGCTGGATCGGTGACGCGATTTACGGCGTGAATGACGGGTTGGGCGCGATTTTCGGGATTGTGTCGGGGGTCTCGGGCGCGACGCTGGGGAACAGCCACTGGGTGCTGCTGTCGGGAATTGCGGGAATGATCGCGAGCGCGCTTTCGATGGGATCGGGCGCGTATCTGGCGGCGAAGAGCGAGCGCGAGATTTATGAAGCGGAGCTGACGCGGGAGCGCGAGGCCATTGAGATGAACGGGCCGGAGGCGCACGAGCTGCTTTCGCTGTACTACCAGGTGAAAGGCATTCCGCGCGACGACGCCGACCATGTGGTGGCCCATCTGGCCGAGTCACCGGAGAAATTCTTGCGCGCGCTGGCGGCCGAGCGGCTGAATGTGACGGAGGAGGGGCTGAGCAAGCCGTTAGTGTCAGCGTGGTCAGGAGCGCTGTCAACGGCGGTGGGAGCGTTTATCCCGATCATGCCGTTTTTCTTCATGAGCGGATACCCGGCGGTGATTTTGTCGGCGGTTGTTTCGCTGATCGCGCATTTTGCAGTGGGCGCGGCGAAGTCGCTGATCACGGTGCGGTCGTGGTGGGCGAGCGGACTGGAGATGACGCTGGTGGGCGCGGTGGAAGGCGCGGCGACGTACGTGATCGGGATTGGGTTGGGAAGACTGGGAGCGTAAAAGCAGGCAACAGGCAATAGGCAACAGGCAACAGGTCGTTCACTCGAGACCGCTGCATTTTCTGGCCTTGTGCCACCGAGTAGCCGCAACCCGTCACGGCTGCTTATGCGCGTAGTAGTCCTGGAGGGTGAAGAAGGCCTTCTTCTTTTCTCCTTTGTCAGAGACGAGGCCTTTGCGGTTGTAGTCGTCCTGAATGCCGGGAAGCTGGCGCATGGGGCTGCGGAAATCCATCAGAACCCAGGGCGTCATGCCGCGCAGGAAGGGAATCTTGCCGAACATGAGGAACTGCTGGCGAAAGACGTAATCCTGGTATTCTTCTGTGAACATTTCTGTGGCGGGGCCGTGGAGGCCGGCTTTGGCGCCTGCGCCGAATTCGCTGACGATGACCGGCTTGCCGAGGGGATTCTGCCACGTGTAGTCAGGGATGGTTTGCGGGGTGCCCTGATACCAGCCGAGGTATTCGTTGTAGCCGAGAACGTCGAGGTCCTGGCCGAGCGGATCGTCCAGCGTCGCGGTGGTTCCCTTGAAATGGGTGACGATGGCCGAGGTGATGAGGCGCGTGGGGTCTTCGCGGCGCGCTTCGACGGCGAGCTGATGGATGAAGGCGTCGCGCTCGGGGCTCTCAGGGGTTTCATTGGACATGGACCACATGATCACGGAAGCGTGGTTGTGGTCGCGGCGGATCATTTCCCATAGTTGATGTTTGGCGTTGTCGAGGGTGGGAGGGTTGGTCCAGTCGATGCCCCAGTAGACGGGAATTTCGGACCAGACCATGATGCCGAGTTTGTCGGCGAGGCGAGTTTCATTTTCGGTGTGGGGGTAGTGCGCCATGCGCACGAAGTTGCAATGGAGGTCATGCGCCCAGCCGAGGAGAGTTTCGGCGTCTTTGTCGGACCAGGAGCGGCCGGAGCGGAAGGGGGCTTCGTCGTGATAGCTGATGCCGCGCAGGAAGACAGGCTTGCCGTTGAGAAGGATCTGATCGCCCTGCACTTCGATGGTGCGGAAGCCGATTTCGTCTGTCAGTGCGTCGGGACCGGCGTGGAGGGACATCGCGTAGAGGCGGGGGTGCTCGGGCGACCAGAGCTCGATGCCCGGCGCAGCGAAGGAGAACGCAGCGCGGCCATTTGTATCTGTGACGGTATCTTTTTCGATGTGCAGGTCGGGGATGCGGAGGAGGACGTGGGTTCCTGAGTCAGCTCCGGTGACGTGGACGTAGCCCTCGAGTTGGTTGGATGTGCCGCGTTTGAGCTGGAGCGAGTAGTCGTCGATGTAGGTGTCGGGGACTTCGACGAGGGAAACGGGGCGGGTGATGCCTCCGTAATTCCACCAGTCGGTGCGGAGGGTGGGGACGCGGTCGATGGTGCGCTGATTGTCGACGGCGGCGACGACAAAGTTGTCGCCATCTTTCGCGATGCCGGTGATTTCGCAATCGAAGGGGGTGTAGCCGCCTTCGTGATCGCAGACGTGCTGGCCGTTGACGAAGATGTGGGCGGCGTAGTTGACGGCGCCGAAGTGGATGAAGAGATGGGTGTGCGGCTTGGGGTGGAATGTGAAGTTGCGCTGATACCAGAGCAGGCCTTCGTAGTAGAAGAGTGAATCTTTCTGGGAGTTCCAGTCGCCGGGGACATCGAGGGTGGGTGATCGGGCGAAGTCGTACTGGACGAGCGGGCCGCCGGGGAGGTAGTGGGCGTTTTTCGCGTAGCCGTTCAGGCTGGCGTGGTCGGGGTTCGAACCCCAACCCTCGCGATAGGGATCGGCGAGGTAGTGCCAGGGTCCGTCGAGCGAGGTTTGTGCGCGATGGTCGAGGTCGACGAGCAGTGTGGCTTGCTGGGCGTGGGCGCTGATGGTGAGGAGTGCAAAGGCGGGGAACAGAGCAAGGCAAAGCGCGGAACGGCGGCACATGCGGACCATCTTAATCCGCGCATCGGGCGATGGGCGAAATGCGCGGTAAGGTTTCCCGCAGAGCGGCACGCAAAGAAAAGGCCGGAGCGATGGCTCCGGCCTTTTTCGGAATGATTTGCTTTAGTGGACGCCGAGGCCGTCGTGCTCGTGGTAATTCGGGTAAGGCGGCTTGGGATACGTGGGCAGCGGGTGTTCTTTGAGCTGCTCCATGACATACTGCACGGCGCGATCGAGTTGCGGGTCGTGACCGGCGGCGACGGACTTGGGATCGTATTCGACCTCGATGTCGGGCGGTATGCCGTGGTTTTCGACTTCGAACTGCCCCTTCAGACCGTAGATGGCGGTGCGGGGCGCGGTGATCTGGCCGCCATCGAGGAGCACCGGATAGCCACCGATGCCGACGAGTCCGCCCCAGGTGCGCACGCCGATGAGCGGGCCGAGGCCGGCCTTGCGGAAGTACCAGGGCATGAGGTCGCCGCCGGAGCCGGCAGACTGGTTGATGAGCATCGTCTTGGGACCGAAGATGGCGCCGGCAGGATCGGTGACGTCCTCGCCTTCACGGGTTTCGTAGCGGGACATGGGGACGCGGCGCAGCGTGTCGATGACATAGTCGGCGATCTGGCCGCCTTCGTTGTAGCGCTCGTCGATGATGACGCCCTTCTTCTGGACCTGGGCGAAGAAGTAGCGGTTGAAGTTGGTGAAGCCGGCGCCTGCGGTGTTCGGGATGTAGACGTAGGCGACCTGTCCGTTGGTCATCTCGTCGACTTTGCGACGGGTGCTTTCAATGAAGGCGAGGTTGCGCAGGCCGTGTTCTGACTCGATGGCGACTACGGTGACGTCGCGCGCGCCGGTACCATCCGGATTGGGGCCGACGTGGAGCACGACCTGTTTGCCGGCGGTTCCTTCAAAGAAGCTATAGATGTTGTCGGAAGCATGCAGATCGCGGCCGTTGACGGCGAGGAGATACTCGCCCTCTTTGACATTGACGCCGGGCTGGGTAAGCGGGGCGTGCAGGGCCGGATTCCAGTTTTCGCCGTTGTAGATGCGGGAAAAACGGTAACGGTCGTGGTCGATGGAGTAGTCGGCGCCGAGCAGGCCGGTGTGCGGGGAATGATCGGGCTCGCCGGGACCGCGAATGAACATGTGGCCGACGGTGATTTCGCCAAGCATTTCTTCGAAGAGGTAACTCAGCTCGTCGCGTGAACCGATGCCGTCGAGGTAGGGTTCGTAGCGCTTCTCGACTTTCACGAGGTCGAGACCGTGGTGATTGGGGTCGTAGAAGAAGTCACGCTCGATGCGCCAGGTTTCGTTGAACATCTGGCGATACTCGGCGCGAGGATCGACGTCGGCCTGGAGACTGCCGAGGTTGAGGGCTTTGCCGGGGTTGGTCTTGACTTCATCGGCGGTGGCGATGAGCCAGGAGTCGCCTTTTTTGTAGAGCATCTTCTCGCCGTTGGCGGAAATGGTAAAGCCATCGATGCCGGAGAGAACTTCGGTGGTCTCGCGTTTTTCGAGGGAGAAGCGCCAGAGGGCGTGGATCTGAGAGCCATTGCGCTGGGATGGGTTGGCGACCGCGCTGCCTTCGGCGATGTACAGCACGCCTTCTTTACCGGCCTGGAGGTCGACGTAGTTGCGGGCGGGGATGGGCAGAGCCAGGATGCGCTGATCGATGCCATCGAAGTCGACCTTCACTACGGGTAGTTTCTTTTCGTCCTTTTTATCTTTGTTTGCGGCTTCGTC
This sequence comes from Acidobacteriaceae bacterium, assembly GCA_049696575.1. Classification (GTDB taxonomy): domain Bacteria; phylum Acidobacteriota; class Terriglobia; order Terriglobales; family Acidobacteriaceae; genus Palsa-343. The sequence goes on from JBAVUB010000509.1 coordinate 8,194, forward strand.
TTTTTTGTCCTTATCCTTCGCGGCCTGGTCGTCAGTCTTCTTTGCATCGTCCGCGGCGGGCTTCGTGTCGTCCTTTGACTTTTCGTCCTTCGCCTTTTCGTCATCGCTTTCGGGAGGGAGAGGCGAGGGGAGGTCTTTGGAAAGCACGACGACGTAGACGCTGCTGGAGACGGCGCGATCGAGGCTGGAAAGGTCGAAGCCGGCGACCGAGGGTCCGACGTTGGTGCTGGCGGTGAAGTAGAGATACTTGCCGTTGCGATCGAAGGCAATGTTGCCGACGTCGCTCATGCCGTCGGTGACCTGTGTGGTTTTCTGTGTGTCGAGGGAATAGAGGAAGACGGCATGCATGAAGTTGTGAAGGGTCTTGAGGTAGGCGATCCATTTTCCGTCTGGGGACCAGGTGGCGCTGCCGGCGAACTCGAAGCCCTCGTAATTTTCCGTATCGACGAGGACCGGATGCGGGTTGTCGACGTCGAGATACCAGAGATGCAGTTTCTTGTCGGAGTAGAGGATGCGCTTCGAATCGGGAGACCAGTGCGGGGAGTAGAAGAAGGAGGGGTCAGGGCCGAGGCTGATGACTTTTGGCGGCGTGATGCCGTTTTGATCGCGGATGTAGAGCTGGTATTCGCCGGAGGCGTCGCTGAAGTAGGCGATAGATTTGCCGTCGGTGGACCATGCGGGATCGCGCTCGGCGGCATTGGAGGTGTTGGTGAGGTTGCGCGCATCGCCCTTCTCGGCGGGAACAGTGAAGATGTCGCCGTGGGCCTCAAACGCGGCGCGCGCGCCGGTGGGCGAGATGTAGGCGCTGAGAATGGTGTGCGGATCGATGACGGTGAGCGAGGGCTCGAGCGCGGGCAAATCGCCGTGGAGGGTGATATCGACTGGATGCTGGGCGCGAGCGGCGGTGTCGTAGAGATGAATGCTGCCGAACTGCTCATAGACGATGCCGCCGGGGCCGGCGCTGGCGGACTTGAGATCGAAGCTCTTGTTCTCGACCGCCTGCTCGACCTGCTTCGAATTCGTGTCGTAGCTGAAGAGCGTGACGGGGCCGTTGCGATCGGAAAGGAAATAGACTTTGTCGCCCACCCAGAGGGGGTTGGAG
>JBAVUB010000510.1:0-4425 GCA_049696575.1 Acidobacteriaceae bacterium
GACACGGGCTAACATCCGGTACGACCATGCGCCGCCGCCCGGCTTCCGCCCTGTGCCGGAATCCCGTACCGCAAGCAGTCGCCACGCTGCTGCTGCTGGCGTCGTGTCACGCTGCGTGGACGCTGCCGCGCCACCAGAAGAGCGAGATCCACAAAGAGATCGAGGCGCTGGAGCAGCAGTGGCAGCAGGCGACGGTGACCAACAATATTGGAGAAATGAACCGTCTGCTGGCCGACGATTACGTCGGCATCAGTTCGAACGGGATGGTGGAGAACAAGCAGCAGGCGCTGGCGCAGCGGAGCGCGGGGACGGTGCGCATCACCCGGCTCGACCTGACCGACACGCGAGTGCGGGTTTATGGAGATACGGCGGTCGTGACGTCGCAGGCCCAGGTGGAGGGCACGAACGGCACCAGCGACATCAGCGGGCAATACCGGTATACGCGGGTTTACAACCGGCGGCTGGGACAATGGAAGATTGTGAGCTTCGAGGCCAGCCGGATGCACGACTTCGACGCCAGGTCCGGCGGCAAACATTAATCCACAGGCGATTTCCCACCAGGCGGCGACGCGTTTGCGCTGGTGCCGCATCGAAACGGACAGGCGGTTGATATACTAAGTTGCCGCGCGGTTTATCCCGCGCGCAGGAGAAAAACCCATCGATAAGCGTTCCGCGAAGCAGTTCGTCCGTATCAACGATCGCATCCGCGCCCGTGAAATTCGCGTGATTGACGAAAACGGTGAGCAGCTCGGCATCCTTCCCCCGTTTGAAGCGCTCAAGCTAGCCCGCGAGCGCGGCCTCGATCTGGTGGAAGTCTCGCCCACGGCTGTTCCGCCTGTATGCCGCATTCAGGATTACGGGAAGTTCCTCTACGAAAAGGAAAAGAGCGACCGCGCTGCGAAGAAGCGGCAGAAGGTGATTGTTGTCAAGGAAGTGAAGTTCTCCGTGACCATCGACGATCACGATTTCGAGACGCGGCGCAACCAGGCAATCCGGTTCCTGAAGGAAGGGGACAAGGTGAAGGCGTCGCTGCGGTTCAAGGGGCGGCAGATGGCGCACCGCGAGCTGGGGTATGCCATCATCAACCGGCTGATTCAGGACATCGGCGAAAACGGCATCGTGGAGTTCATGCCGCGCATGGAAGGCAACACGCTACACGCGATTCTGGCGCCGGGCAAGAGGGAAGTGCCGAAGAAGCCGGTGGCGCCGCGCCCGCAGGCTCCGCCGCCGGCGCCTCAGGCGCAGAGCGCGCAGTAAGGTCGACTTTTACAAGAAGGGCCTCCCGATGAGGAGGCCCTTTTGCTTTTGCCCGGCACCCGGAAGCGAGCGCTTCCGGGCGACGAGCGGGAACGATCAGAACTGATACGAAAGCGTCCCGTAGATCGCCTGCGGCGCTCCCGGATACGAGTTGATGTAGCCAGAAGGATAGCTCGAGGTTGGGAAAAGGGCTGCAAAGTAGCCGCCGCTCGAGATGTATTCCCACTCGTTGTACTTCGAGTTGGCGACGTTGAGTTTATCCAGCTCGAGGTTGAACGACTGCTTTTCCAACTTGATGGGAGCGACGAACGACAGGTTCTCGGTGGTGTAGGCCGGCATGGTCTGCGCTGTCGGTTCGCCGGTATTGTTCGACCACAAGTGCTGCGAGCCAGTCGTCTGCACGATAAAGCGGGGCTCGATCAACTCGTGGTTGTGGTACTGGATGCCATAGTAGATCCCGGTATTCAGGGTTACATCCGGCACATAGGAGACGGGAAGGTTGTTGTAAAACGCGCATCCGGAAGCGGGATTCGCGGGCGTGCCGCACGAAGCTTCGGTGCCACCGGTCACGTAATTGGTGAAGTTCGACGCTTCGCCCGCGAAATTCAGGAAGAAATGAACGTTGCTGCGGGGATCGTCGTCGAAGAACAGATCGACACCGTGGTAGGTGGAGTTGCCGCCACTGGTAAGTTCGACGCCGGCAGCCGTTTCGACGTCAATTTCCTGATTGGTGTAATCGTTGTGAAAGTAATTGACCCCGGCGATAAAATTCTTCAATCCGGGCGCGTTGGTGAAGTGCACCTTGACGCCGGCCTGGCTATAGGCGCCCTTCGCCAGGATGTAATAGGCCGGATCGACAGCCTGGAACATGCCGCCGCCTCCTCCCAATGCAGGCGAGCGATAGATCGTGTCATAGCCGCCATAGATCGTCAGCCAGGTACGGGGCATGACCGAGGCGTCGATGGAGGGCTCGACGGCCGAGCGGCTCTCGTGCGCGCCGCACAGCGAGCCCTGGTCCTTGGCTACGCTGCCGTCAGAGGTAGCAACCGGAGTTCCCCAGAGGTTGTAATAGGGATCCGTCGCATTGCTGCCGGTTTGCGGAAACAGCGAGCAGTGGGTTTGATAGACAGGCGAGTTCGAGGGCGAGACCGTGCCATCGGCGTTTTGAACGAAGTAAGTGCTGGAAGCAAACGTGAAGTCGCGCGCAGCCTGATCGCTGTAACTTGTCGAGAACCCGTCCACGCGCACGCCAGGAATGATGTGGATTTGCGGAATTGGATGGAAGTCGTCCTGTGCGTAGAACGCTACGTTGTCCTGCTGGAAGTACCCGGAGCGGAATTTCGACCCTGCGCCCACGATCTGGTGGGCTCCGCTGCCTCCATCGGCCGGGTTATAGAACAGGTTGTGCGGGTTATATACCTCGTGGAGGAGATAGCCGCCGAAGTCCACCGTGTTATACGGCAGCACTTCGCTCATGCCCGCTTCATCGCCAAAGATATCGCTGTGTGGATTGTTCCATTCGTCGACCTGGGCTCCCTGGGCCAGATAATCGCCGTCGCGCCGGTGAAAACGGCGAATGTAGTTATACCAGGTTGTATTCTGCACGGTCGTTTTCGGACCCATGAACAGGTGTTGCCGCGCGTAGCCCATAAACATTTCGTTGGTGTCGTATTTGTTGTAGGCGTTGAAGGGGAGCGAGCTGTAGAAGCCGCTGGTTGGCTCGCTGTAGTGGATGCCGTTGGGATTGGGGGTGCCATCGATGTTGGGCTCGACGAGGCCAATGTCGGTGGTGGGGATAACCTGGGCGCGATAGCCGCCGGCCTTCGAATAGAAAGAGGCGAAGGCGAGGCTGCCTGCGGAAAAGGTCTTGAGCGTCTTGCCGAACACGGATCCGTCCTTCGCCGGGTTCGCGAAACCATCGGGACCGGGGCGATAATCGTCGCCGCGTCCCACCCCACCGCCCACGACTGTGGACCATCCTTTGAAGGCGCCGGTGTTGCCGACGAGGGCGAAATTCTGCTGCCCGTAGGGGCCTTCGCTTCCCTCCAGGCTCAGATGGCGATCGACGGTGGGCTGGACCGGCGTGTACTCGACGCGTCCGCCCACGTCGCTGTACCAGCGGTTCATGGGCTGGCCCGGTCCGTAGATTACCCCCAGATCCTGGATAACGAGGTTCTGCGGCATGGTTGCCGACTGCCATAGACCCGTTGCCGGATCGACCACCGGAACGCCGTCATAGGTGATCCCCAGCGAGCCTGCTCCGGTAAAGCTGGTTGCCTCACCTGCCCAACCCTGCTCGATGCCGTTCAGCAGGATGGTGTATTTGGTCGCGCCGGTTTCTCCATAGCCCACCACGTTCGCGCCGGGCGTGAACGACACCATTTGCGCGCCGCCCGCCACCGGTCCTGCGGCTTCGATCTGCTTGCGGTCCAGCACGCGCAGGGTCTCCGGCGTCACCATCACATCTTCACGGCTGGGCACGGGTTTGGCTTCCGGGTTCACGGTGCCGCGGACCACGACGCTTTCGGCCAGCGCTGCCACTTTCAGCGTGGCGTTGATCGTTGTCTCGCCCTGGGTCGGGGGCGCCACTCGCTGCGTGAAGGACTGAAATCCTGACTTCTGAACGGTCAGCAATTGCGGATCGTGCGCCACACGGGTGAAGACGAACTGCCCATCCGCCCCGGTCGTCGCGTTCTGGACGGTGTTCGTGGCCAAATCCGTGAGAGAAACAACCGCGTAAGGGATTGCGGCTCCGGAGGCGTCTGTCACCTTGCCCTGGATCCCGGGTGTGTTCTGGGCTTTGCAACGGGCGGAGGGGAGCAGACAGCAGCCGATGAGGGTGAATGCGAAAATGATTTTGCGCACGATAACTGGTCTCCTTCGGTGAAAAGGTCTTAGTTGTGAGCGGTGCCGCGTTTGCCCGTCGCCGCAGGTGGCCTTCGTCGACTGCGATCAGCGCTCCGGGGAAAAAGCGAAGGCATACCGGACCGATACGATCCGGCCACAACGAATGGATCCACCCCTCATCGAGGACTGGAGTTCGCGTGATATGCGGTTGGCGAAGAAGGCGGCTAGCAGAGCGCCAAAGGCGGCGGCCGGAAAGAGAAGTGATTCAGACAGCAGGCCCGAACCCGATCGGGGATGCGCGCCTGCCGCAGGGGCGTGGAG
>JBAVUB010000511.1:0-14528 GCA_049696575.1 Acidobacteriaceae bacterium
GGGGCAGCGGCAATTGCTCAACGTGGAACGGCGGCAGCGCGGGAGCCAGGCCGAGGCGGTAGCCTGGCTCGCCGGCGCCGTTGTCAGCCCAGACCGGCTGGACGGTTACGTTAAGTTGCTTGTCGCCCCGCTGGATCACCAGGTTCGCGGGCTTGTTGCCGGCCTCATCGAGAACCGCGATGACGGCGCGTACCCCATGAACCATCTGGCCATCCACCGATACCACGCCATCACCGCCTCGAAGGCCAGCCTTGATGGCAGGGTAGCCGGGTGTGACATCCTCAATGATCATGGGACCGTCCTGCTCCTTGGGAAGCAGACCCAGCGATTCGATTTGAAAGTCCTGGCCCTTGCTGGGGTCAGCCAGCAGAAGCTCGGTGCTGAACTGTTTCGTTTGTCCGTTGACGATGCGCTCTACCGTAATCGGGATGGTGCTGTTGGCATCCAGCGAAGCGCGTTCGTCCAGCCTTTCCCAGGTCGGATTCTTTTCGCTGTCGAAGCGGACGATGTGGTCGCCGCTTTGCAGGCCGGCGCGGCCAGCGGGGGAATTCGGCGGCACCACGTCGAGAACCGCCGGCGAGTCCAGATATTGCTCGACTTCGTTGTGCATCATGTAGAGGCCGGCCATGAGCACGAAAGCCAGAATGAAATTGGAGACCGGGCCGGCTACGGCGATCAGCACGCGCTGCCAGCGCGGGTGGGCGCTGAATTCGCCGGGATCGCCGGTGCTTTCCGAACCCGGCGCTTCGCCGGACATTTTTACGTATCCGCCCAGCGGCAGAGCACTCACGCGATAGTCGGTGTCGCCCCACTTCACGCCAAACAGGCGCGTCCCAAAGCCGAGGGAAAAAACCTCGACGCGGACTCCACAGAGCTTGGCAACGGCGAAGTGGCCGAACTCATGCACCAGCACCATGACGCCGAGCACGAGAAGGAAAGAAACGGTCGCGATAACGGCAAAAGGCATATTCAGTACGAACTCGTGCGAATCGGCAGCATACCGGAGAGAATCTGGGACTCAGCGGTGGTGCGAGGCTTCCCGTCCCACCAAAGCCTCCCGCGCCAGCTCGCGCGCCTGAGTGTCCAACGCGAGCACTTCTTTAATGGTCGCCGGATGCGTCTCCGGGGTTGTCTCGAGTACCTGCTCTATTGTAGCCGGAATCCCGTTAAAAGGAATGACCCGTTCGAGGAACGCCTGGACGGCAATTTCGTCGGCGGCATTGAGGGCGATGGCATGGGCTCCTCCTTTCTCTGCGGCCTCATACGCGAGGCGCAGACAGGGGAACCGCTGCAGGTCGGGCGGCTCGAAATGCAGGTCGGCGAGCGACGCCATATCGAAACGCAGATCCGAAGGCACACGCTCCGGATAGCTGAGCGCATAGAGAATCGGCAGGCGCATATCCGTAACGGAAATCTGCGCGAGCAGGCTGCCGTCCACGTATTCGACCAGAGAATGCACCGTGGACTGCGGGTGCACGGTGACTTTAATCGCGGAGGGGGGCAGGTCGAAGAGCCGGCACGCTTCGATGATCTCAAGCCCTTTGTTGAGCAGGGTCGCGGAGTCAATGGTGATGCGGCGTCCCATCACCCAGGTGGGATGATGAAGCGCCTCTTCAACCGTGATCTTGTCGAATTTCTCGATGGGCAGTGTGCGGAACGGACCTCCTGAAGCGGTGAGCCAGATCTGCCGCACTTCGCTCCGTTGTCCGGCCCGCATGCATTGATGAATGGCGTTGTGCTCGGAGTCGATCGGCAACAGGGCGACGTTCTTCTCGCGCGCGGCCGCCGTGAGGATCTCTCCCGCGGCCACCATGGCTTCCTTGTTGGCGAGGCCGATGGTCTTACGGGCCTGGACCGCTGCATACGTGGCTTCGAGTCCGGCGACACCGACGATGGCCGAAACCACGAAGTCCACTTCAGGCAGCGTGGCAACACGGACAGCGCCATCGCTGCCCCAAACAACTTCGGTGCCGGTAATGCCCTCTTTGCCCAAACGCCGCACAAGGTCAGCGGCCAATTCCTCGGTTCCGAGGGAAACCACGCGCGGACGCCAGCGAAGGCACTGCTCGAAAGCGCTGTCAATGTTGCGCCCGGCGGCGAGCGAGGCGACTGCGAAGCGCTCCGGGTAGGTCGCAACAATGGTCAGCGCGCTTTGCCCGATGGAGCCCGTTGATCCCAGAATGGCGATGCGCTTCACAGGAGGTCCTTCGACTTCGTCCCGGCGGAATCAGCCGCGCCAAAACCGCGCTCAGGATGGCTCTTCATGAACAAGCGTACGAAACACCGGCTCAGAAGGACTGCTGCGCCAACTGAGCGTACCACAGCACCGGCGCAGCCAGCAGCAATGCGTCGATGCGGTCGAGGACACCGCCGTGACCGGGCAGCAGGCGTCCGGAATCCTTGACGCCGGCGCCGCGCTTGATCGCAGACTCGACCAGATCACCGACCTGCGCGGCGACATTCAGCAAGACGGCCAGGCCGATCCAGTGGAGGTAACCGCCAGGATAGGAAAGATATTCGACTGCGCGCGCCGTGAGAATTCCGGCTAACCATACCAGCAGGAGCGCGATGAGTACGCTGGCTGCCACTGAGGCCACGGCCCCTTCCCAGGTTTTGTTGGGGCTGAGCGTCGGCGCCATGGTCCAGCGGCCAAAGGCGCGGCCAATATAAAGCGCGGCAATATCGCCCGCCCACACCACCAGGAAAAGGAACAGCAGCAGAGAGGGCCCGTTGTCCTCAGCCGATAACAGGTAGAGCGTGGCCATCGACAGTCCGATGTAAAGGAGGCCGAATACCGAATACGCAGAGTCGGCCAGGACGCGATTGACCGGCGAACGGAACGTGCAGACGATGAGCAGCGCCAATGAAAGTGCTCCCGTTACCGGAGCGATCAGGTCTGGGCGCCGGAAAATCGCCGCTAACAAAATGGCGAGGCAAACAATCACAATCACGCGAGGAGTCTTTGCGCCCATGGCGGCAGCCAGATCCAGATACTCCCACAACGCAAGAGCCGCCACAGCAAAGACGACGCCCATCAGCAGGAGGGGCCACCTCGGCGACACAAAGATCACCAGAATCACCAGGGGAACCAGAACCACGGCGGTGAGCACGCGCTTCATGTCAGGGGCCAGAATACACGCTGCGTTGGCAATGGGGACCTTCCGAATCAGGACACGCGTCTCTGTAGTAACCGCGGCGAATTCAATCAGGAAATATGGAGAGCAGCATATCTCTGCGCGTCACTTCGCATTCGGGATGCGGGTGGCCGGCATTTCACGCAGAACGATGAGTTCCTGCTCGACCTTCCTCCACTTCCCAGGATGTCTCTTTGTTTCGATGGGCGCGTTGGGATCGGAGTAGAAGGCCAGAATGTTCTGGCGTAGCCCGATGGGCGGCATCGCGGTGTGCGTGGTCACGTGTTCCAGGAGCTTCGCATAGGTTTGGTCGGTGAGCCGATACGTCCCGGGCCGGCTGGGATAACCCGTGTCGAGGTCAAGATCGGGGACGGCAAAGCCGTCCTGCCCCTTCTGCGCGAGTTCGCCCAGCAGATGAAGATACGCATCGGTGGTGCGGTTCACGCCCTCAACATACTTCTCCTCGGTGTCCCGGTTCGGCCCGCGAATCGCGATGTCGGAGAGGATCCCAACCTTGGGCGTGATCGCGAGCACCACCGCTAAAATGCGCGTTCTGAGGCTGGGCTTGTGTTTGCGCCAGGGCTCCCAACCGCTGCGCGCGGATGTTTCCTTCAGCCGCTTCTCGAATTCGTAAAAGCCCGGAAGGTCCTCGTCGGGCGGGAAGTGCTTCTTATGAAGAAGGCTTTCAGCATAGGCAACACGCGGCAGGAACCACCGAACCGACCAGTCATAGCTGGCGATTGCATGGGATTCGTTCCCGATGACGCTGCTAAGAGGGATGCCATAGGTCGCATAAAAGGCGCGATCGAGCAGCGCGCGCGGCACCTCGAACCCGACGTGGCGGAGATAGGCGGCGGGCGCGAAGCGGCCATGACTGAGTTGATCGATGTCAAAAGCAAACTCGGTGCGCACATGGGCGTGCGGCGATTCCTCATAGGTGACGACCGGCCCGTATTTCTGTTTGAGGCTGGGGAATTCGACCGCGACCGAGGGATTCACTGCATCCATATGCCCCGTTGTGTCGCCGACGAAATGCGACAGCGCTCCGAGAGCGAAGGCCAGTTCGTTCACGTCGCGAGCCTGGTGGATGAGATTGGTGACGAAGTCGCCGGTGCGGACGTAGTGCGTCAGGTCGCTGAAGGAGGGCCGGCCGAAGGGATAATATCCGGCATCCTGGATCACCGAGCCGCCATAGGCATAGCCGTGCGCCACACGCAGCTGTTCAGGAGTGGTGTTGGGAAATCGGCTGAGCAGTACCGGCTTGATTCCGGACTCCCACGCCATGTCGATGATGGTTTCGTGGGTGAGAAACGACCAGGGGAAGCAGAGGGGAGCAGCCAGCAGAAATCCGAGAGCGGCGACCGCGACTTTGCCCTTCATGCCTGAGCGTATTCCTTCCTCAATCCCTGGGCCCTGTTGTGAGGCCGTCCTACTCGTAGCGCAACGCCTCAGCCGGCAGCACCCGCGCCGCCGAACTGGACGGGTAGAGCGTCGCCAGCAGCGACACCCCGAGTGACAGCGCCGTAACGATCACGCCATGTAGGATGCGCGGAGCGAACGGGAGATAGTCCAGAGAATAAACATCGGCCGAAAGATGAATGAAGCGGTAATGGCCGCCGGCCCAGGCGAGCGTGTAGCCGAGGATCAGGCCGATGATCGTCCCGATCACGCTGATCAGCAGGCCCTGCAACAGAAAGATGCGCCGAATCTGTCCGGGTTGCACTCCCATCGACAGCAGAACCGCGATGTCCTTCGTCTTCTCCATCACCATCATGGTGAGGGCGATCAGGATGTTGAGCGCCGCGACGCAGACGATGAGCCCAATGACGATAAAGGTGACGATTTGCTCCAGCTTGAGAGCGCGAAAAAGCTCGCGGTTCTGTTCGATCCAGTTCGTGGTCGTGAAGCCAGGGCCAGCGGCATTCTCGATCTCCTCGCCGATCACGTTAGCGCGATAGAGATCGTCGACGCGCACGGAGATGATCGAGATCAGGTCCGGCTCACCAAAGAGCTTCTGCGCATCCGCCAGCCGGATGAACCCGAAGCTCGAGTCGTACTGATAGAAACCCGAATGAAAGACCCCCACGACCCGGAAGCGCTGATATTTGGGAACGATGCCGTAGGGAGTCAGGTCCCCCTGCGGGCTGGTGACCATGACCACATCGTCGACACTCGCGCCGATAGAGTCAGCCAGATCGGTGCCAATCACGATCGGCGGAGTAGCCGATCCATATTGGTCTTCGGAATTGGCAGTCTCGTGCAGAAGGGCAATGCTGCCCGCCTTCAGATTCGCGAGCATGTCGGAAACCGTAAGCTCCTCGGAAGGAATAATGCCCTTGAGCATGGCATATCCGGCGCGCGCGCCGTTGCGCGAGATCAGCACCGGCTCGTAAAGTCCAGGCGCGGCCGCCACCACGTGGGGCATCCGCCGTACCCGCTCCAGGAGCGGTCGCCAGTCACGAATGCCGTCGCTCATGGTGCGCATCAGATCCACATGCGACGTGGAGCTGAGCAGGCGGTCCTGCAGGTCGCGCCGCGTGCCGTTGGTGATGGCCAGCGCAAGGATCAGCGACGCAACCCCAACCGCGACCCCCGCGATCGAGATCCAGGTGATGACGCCGATGACCGCCTGGCGGCGTTTTGCTCGTAGATAGCGAGCGGCGACAAAGAGCTCGAAGCGCATATCAAAGCCTGGCTGGAATCCCCATCAATGCACCACGGCTTTCACCGTCACCGCGTTGTCGTATCGGTCGAAGACGCGGATCGAAATAACGTGTTCGCTGCGGTCGACCGGCGGAGCGGCGTCCGCCCGCGGCGCGGGCAAAGGCGCGTCGAACTCAAACTGCTCGGTCGGCGAATCGGCAATCCCACCCACCGGCGCAACATACTGCCAGCGGCCCGCGTCGATCGAATACTCCGCATGGGTGACAGGCGAGGTAGCGTCGGCCGCGGTCATTGAGACATGAATCCTGCCCGCGGCAAGATGCGCCTCCACACCGGAAACCACCGGCGGCGTCGTGTCGACGACAAACTCGTCGCTGATGCGCTCTCCGGTTAGTGCCTCACCGGGATTGTGGGAGAGCGCGTCGCTGGCGACGACCTTGATGCGGTAATGGCCATCGGGCAACTGCGACGAATCGAAGGAATAGAACCGCTCCCGGATGTGGTCACGCAGGAACTGCCAGTTATGTTCGCCTTCCCCGCGGTAATAGAGCGCGAAGCTCAGTTCGTCGCCGTTATCGTCATGCGCGACCCAGCGGGCTGTGACAGCGGTGCGATCCCGGATGGCCGACAGGGGTTCTCGCCCGGGTTCCTGGCCGAAGGTGATTCCGGAGTTCTGCGAGGAAGGGAAATTGATGGTGATTTGCTGCGGCTGGCCCGGCTGCTGCTGGATCGAGTTCGCGCGCGCACCCGGCGCCACCATGATTTCATCGATGATCGGCGGTAGGTTCACAGGCAGATAATTGATGGCGACTGCGCCCACCACGCTGCCTGGATGCTCCACTAGCTTCCACTGCATGAACCGCGACGCATCGATGCCGATGGCGCCGGTATTGGGCGTCAGCTGTTTCCAGTCACCCCAGGCGCGCTGCGGATTCTCAACGTTACCGGCCCGAGCGTACATCTGAATCGAAGTCTGCGGCGTTGCACCCAGCTCGACCTCCGCTCGCCCCCATTGTGCGAAGGCGCCCGCGTCGAAAACCTCGCTGAGGTACGTCCCTTCGGCGGATTCTCCGTGGCTCAGCAGGAACAGCTTGCCGGCGTTCGCCGTGCTGACGTAAAGGCCGTTGGCCGAATCGGCGAATCCAGTCACCTGCGACGCTTCGAGATGCGCCACGTCGGCCCAGGTGCCGTCATCGTGGATCCGGTAGATCCGCCCGCGATTGCCGGTGGCCGCCAGCACTCCGTCGGGGGTCCACGCCAGCGAGTAGAGGATGTCGTCGTGGCCACTCCAAATCCTGCGTGGCGGGCCATCTCCATGCGGGATCTCGTACAGTTCCGACCCCTCCGGGATCAGCGTGTTGCCGTTGAATGCCTGCACCGACCCCGGCGTGATGATGGTGATCGTCGCGGTGACCTGCCCGGTGACCGGCAGCGGCGGCAGGTTGTTCCTGCCCTTCTCACCGACCCCGGCCGCGTAGATGTTGCCGTCGGGCGCGACGATGACCGAGGTGATCTCCTTCTTCGGCGCGTCGTACAGAACGAATGCTTTGCCGGCGGGATCGATGCGATAGACGAGGCCCGTGCCGTCCGATCCGGCAATCAGATTGCCGGATTTGTCGAAGGTGATGGAGCGGATGTGCTCCTCATCGCTCTTGTAGAACAGTTCCGCCTTACTCGGATTGTTCCCGCTGCCGCCGCCGCTGACGCGATAGATGGCCGCCGGTGCGCCGGTGGCGATATAAAGCCGCCCGCGCGCGTCGAATGCCAGATCCCAGACATATTTCGGCTTCTCCTGGGTTCCGGCGGGATCGAAAACTACCGTGGCCGTCTCGTCCGTTTTATTTTCCGCATGCGGGTCGAGCTTGTAGACCTTCCCTGACGGCAGCGTCGCCGCATAGAGCGCGCCGTCCGGCCCGACGCGCACTACCTGCACGCTCATGTCGCGCGTGGTGAACAGCGTCGTCGATTTCCCATCTGCCCCAACCCGCAATACGGTCGCCGGAGTTCCGGTCGCGAGGTACGCATTGCCCTCATGATCGGCCGCGACTGACCAGACATAGGTGGAAGGCGTGGTGAGAATCGGCTTGCTCTCCGGCCCGGGTACAAGATGGCCGTCGCTGGTGATGGCGACGCCGTTGGGCGTGCCGCGTTCCAGTTCCTCAAAGCGCGATTCGCTCCACAGGCGTGTGCCCTGGGAGTGCGCGGGCGGAGACAACCACAACAGGCAGCTTGCGAAAGAGGCCAGTGCGAGGAGAAATGCAGGCGATCCGCGTCGACGAAACCGGCTTGAAATCATGCTGGATTTCAGTCTACAGAAAGCCCTCCGTCGAGGCGTACAGGCCATCGAAACTTGCGGGGAAATCGCATGACACAAATCACGTTTCCTCGCCTACACTGAGGTTTCGCTTGCTCCTCTGCCCGTCCGGGCCGTCAGGCTCGGAATCCCGCGAATTGAGACTGCGCCGACATGCTGAAACGCTGGAGAACCCGGATACTGCTTTTCCTCGCCGTGCTCGGTCCGGGGTTCATCACCGCCAACGTCGACAACGATCCCAACGGCATCTTCACCTACTCCCAGGCGGGCGCGCAGTTCGGTTACACGCTGCTCTGGACCATGATTCCGGTCACTCTGGCGCTCATCGTCGTCCAGGAAATGTGCGCTCGCATGGGCGCGGTAACCGGCAAGGGACTCAGCGACCTCATCCGCGAAGAGTTTGGGTTGCGCATCACGGTGATCATCATGGTCCTGCTGGTGCTCGTGAATTTCGGCAACGTCATCGGCGAGTTTGCTGGCATCGCGGGCAGCCTGCAGCTCTTTCACGTCTCGAAATACATTTCCATCCCCATCTGCAGCGCACTGGTGTGGCTGCTGGCGGTGCGTGGCGATTACAAAAGCGTCGAAAAAATCTTCCTTTTCGCATCGATGTTTTACTTCACCTACATCATCGCCGGAGTCTTGGCGCATCCGGGCTGGCACGCGGCCATCGCCGCCACCATCAAAGTGCCGCGCATGTCCGTCCTGCGCGATTCAGGCTATGTTTTCATGGTGGTCAGCGTCATTGGCACCACCATCGCCCCGTGGATGCAGTTCTATCTGCAGTCGTCCATCGTTGAGAAGGGCGTGACCGCAAAAAGCTATGCCGGCTCGCGCCTCGATGTGATTGTCGGCTCCATTTTCACCGATGTCGTAGCATGGTTCATCATCGTGGCCTGCGCGGCGACCCTCTACGTGCATGGACTGGGATCGATCCAGGAACCGGCCGACGCAGCGGAAGCCATGAAGCCTCTGGCCGGTTCCTACGCCTTCATTCTGTTTTCCTTCGGCCTCTTCAACGCGGGCTTTTTTGCCGCATCCGTGCTGCCGCTCTCGACCGCTTATGTGGTCTGCGAGGGCCTCGGCGTGGAGTCGGGCGTGGATAAGCGCTTCCATGAAGCGCCCTTTTTCTACTGGCTGTATACGCTGCTTATCGCCGGTGGCGCGGCGGTCGTGCTGATCCCCAACTTTCCCCTCATCAAATGGTCGATCGAATCGCAGACACTGAACGGCATTCTGCTGCCGGTGGTCATCGTCCTGATGCTGCTGCTCATCAACCGCAAAGATCTGATGGGGGAACATGCGAACCCCCACTGGTTCAACGCGATTGCCTGGCTTACCGCCATCATCGTGAGCGCCCTTTCGGTCATTCTGATGGTGCAGCAACTCCGGCCCGGGCATCACTAAAAACGCCGCACAGAGGTGTGAATATGAAAATCCTCACCGAAACAATGCGTGCTTGCCGCAAAGGGCCTGCCGATTGGTTCACCGGCACCGTCTGGATCGACGAAGTCGTCACCGCAGGCGCGCCAGCCCGATTCAAGTCCGCCCGCGTCTCCTTCGAACCCGGCGCGCGGACCGCGTGGCACACCCATCCAAGGGGGCAGGCGTTGCATGTTCTGTCGGGCGTTGGCCGAGTCCAGCTGAAAGGCGAACCTTTACGCGAAATCCATTCCGGCGATACGGTCTGGATCGAGGCCGGCGAGGTGCACTGGCATGGCGCGTCGCCCGGACGAACCATGGTCCATCTGGCTATCCAGGAAGCTGACGAGCATGGCACCGACGTGGTTTGGTTGCAGCACGTTACGGACGAGGAATATTCCGCTGACCTCCAACCCTAGAGCAGCTTCCCAGCCGCCAGATCGCGCACCAGGTCGCGGTCCGCGGCGAGAAAGTCATACTCCGGCAGATCGCGCAGCGGAGCCCAGCGCACGTCTTCGAAGATCTGGTTGACCAGTTCGCCCTCAAAACTGTGCACTGCGAAGAACTGCAGATCCACGGCGCCGCCGTTGCGGTAGGTATGGCGCAGATGGGCGACGCGCGTGCCGATTGAGGCCTGGATGCCAAGCTCCTCGTCCAACTCGCGCCGCAGTGCCTGTTCCGGGGACTCTCCTGCCTCGATCTTGCCACCGGGAAACTCCCACTTGAGGCCCATGGGCGAACCGGCTTTTCGTTGACAGATCAGGACTTCGCCGCCACGCAGGATCAGCGCAGCCGCCACGAAGCGGAGCGTCTTCTGGTCCCTGCCGTTTTGGACGGTATCCCCCATATCGCCCCACAGTTTAGACGCAGGTGGAAGTGGATCGACTCCGGCCCAGGGCACGAATCCCGCCGTTGGTACCGAAAACGTCAGGATGCAATGCGGAAGCGATCGCGCGCAGACCATCGATCAGCGTGGGCGCCGGGGTGTTCAGCAACTCGTCGGCTATACAGTACAACCGGTCGTTCCGCACGGCGCGGATTTGCTCCCAACCCGGGCGGCGGACCAGCTTCTCCAGCGGAACCCGATCGCCCGCGCCGCACCAGGCCGCGAGGATGACGTCCGGGTTGGCTTCCGCCACAGCCTCGGCGGTGGTCACTGCGCCGGGTGTGCCGAGGAAGACACCGCCAGCCGCCTCGGCCAGCTCCCTGACCCACTGCTGCGAGTGGATCAGCGGCTTCCCCCACTCCTCACAGTAGACCAGGGGTTTGTTGGGCAGTTCGGCTGTTCGCCTGCGTACGTCGGAGAGCTCCGAGCGCATCCCGCGAATGATCTCCTCCGCCTGTTCGCTGGCGTGGGCAATGGCCCCGATCAGGCGAATATCCTGCTCGATGTCAGCCAGGGAGTGTGGAGCGAGCGCCAAAACCGGGTAGCCAGCCTTCAGGATGGCCGCCAGAGATTCGTGCCGGTAAGGGACCGACGCAATGACAAGGTCGGGCCGAATGGCCGCCAATTCTTCCGCCGACGTGGACCAGGAGTCGCGAACGATGGTCAGGTGCCGTCCGCGCAGAGCAGGCACAGCGGCGACGCAGTAGCGAGTGCAGGCGACGAGGCAGTCGAGACGACCGAGCCGATCGAGGATGATGCTGATGCTCGGCTGCAGCGATGCGATTCTCACGGCTCTACTTGGTGTGATCGGCCAGCACCGCTTCCGGATAGAAGACTTTCCAGCCATGCTGGGTCGCCACTTCCGCCAAAGCCGGCGAAGGGTTGACGGGAAACGCGCGCTCCGCAATCTCCAGCATGGCGGCGTCGTGGATGGAATTACCGAAGACCTCATCGGGACGGGGAAGTCCGACCCGTCGCAGCGCCTCGGCCTTGCCCTCGTCGGTGGGTACGTCGATGAGGTCGCTGGTGATGAGCCCGTCGTTCACGCGCACGCATGCGGCCAGCATGCGTTCGCGACCGATACCGAACCGCTGCACTCCTTCCTCGACCACCCAAAGATTCGTTGAGCTCACAGCCCAGATGTCCGTTCCCAGGGCCTGCAGATCAGCAACCAGAGACTGCATCTCGGGAAAAATTTGCGCTTCGACATGAGCGGCAAAGTAGCGGGCAGCCGCGCGCCGCAATTCGTCGTCGCGGAGACCCGCGTAAACCTGCACCATCTCCCCACAGATCGTCACTTCTGAGACTTCGCCCTGCCGGTAGAGCCGGTGGCGAGCGTCGATCCATGAGCTGGCATCGCGCGAAAGCAGCCCTGCCTCCATCGACCAGGTCATAAAGCCGAGTCCGGCATCGCCTTCCCAGAGCGTGCCGTCGCAATCGAAGACGGCGGCCCGCGGCGCCGGAAATAGAACCGCGCGGCGAAACTCCTCAAAGCTCAGGCGCACAGTCGAGGGTCCTGCCTCCAGTGACATCAACGACAATCTCCTCCCCCTACCCTATCAACTTTTGCAGCCGCAATCAGGGGGAATTATCTCTCTAAGTATTGTCGTACCCACATTGCAATCGGTTCAAAAGTTGGCTTCTGTGGCCCTTTTCGTCGCTCTCAACCGAAAGATTTCCACAGGGAGGGACAACGGTACTATCGTTCCCATTTCGGGAATGGCCCAGCGCACGGCTTCCGAGTAATAAGGAGACATAACTTTGGGCTTACCCCTTAAGTAAGTTACTCCCAGAGCCCGATTGGGCGCCGCCCACTTAGATACTTCTTGACGGCTTGCGCTCTCGCGTGGGTATCCTCCGAGAGGTAGCTGACTATGCAGAGCGAAACCAACCAGGCAACTGTGCGCATCTCTCTCAGCGATCCGCCGCTGGTCCTTTCAGTCTGCGACTCCATAGAATCACTGACCGGCTTTCCTTCCCAGGACTGGCTATCTTCGGATATCTGCCTGCAGGACCGGGTTCACCCCTCAGATATCCATCTCATTAATTCGCTTTTGTCCCCTGACTTAAGGCGTCCCTCCGGATCGGCCAGCATCCGCATCCGGCACGCGGATGGCAAACTTCGCTGTCTCCGCGCCGACTATTCCAAGGCACGAGCGCCCGAAAGCGATGCCGTCGTCCTCAACCTTGTTCTGGGAGGCCCAGCCGATGGCTCCAATCCTCCTCTTCTAACCACCATTGAGAGCGTCCAGGCATCGATGGGTCGCTCCAATGAGTCCGTGCACGTCAGGAATCCCGATCCTGTGGAGGGACAAAGGGCCAACGGAATGCAGCGCTTCAAAATGGTCGGCGGCTCGAACGGCTGGATCGATACCCGCAGGCTCCTGCTCAGAGCCCAGGACAGCGAGATTCCTGGTATCTTCGGCGTGCGCCCCGATCGCACCGAAGCGGCTGACGCTCAACCCAGATTGAACGAGAGCAGCGAAGTCTTCCACCTCTTCATCGAACATGCTCCCGCTGCGTTGGCGATGTTTGACTGCGACATGCGTTACCTCGCAGTCAGCCGCCGCTGGCTCCGCGATTTCGATCTCGACGCCGGCGTGATCGGCCACTCTCACTACGAGGTGTTTCCAGAGGTCCCCGATCGCTGGAAGGCGCTCCACCGCCGTGCGCTGGCAGGGGAAGACCTCTACTGCGATGAGGACCGTTTCGTCCGCCCTGATTTCTCCATCCAGTGGCTCCGCTGGGAGATCCATCCCTGGCGCGCTGCGGACGACGGTATCGGTGGCATTGTCGTCTTCACTGAGGACATTACCCAGCAGAAAAAGGACAAAGAGAACCTCCAGCTCGCCGCCAGTGTCTTTGCCAACGCTCGCGAGGGCATCCTCATCTGCGATCCTCACGGTGCCATCCTCGACGTGAATGAGATGTTCACGCGCATCACCGGCTACACCCGCACGGAAGTGCTCGGCCGCAATCCCCGCATCCTGAAATCCGGCCGGCAAGGCGAAGCGTTTTACAGCGACCTGTGGCGGGCGCTGCGCGAAAACGGCTACTGGTCCGGCGAAATTTGGAACAAGACCAAAGACGGCAGAGTCTTTCCCGAGACTCTCACCATCAGCGCCGTCTATGATCGCTCCTCCAAAGTGCAGCATTACGTGGCCCTCTTTTCCGATGTAACCGAGGCCAGAGAGCAGGAGCGTCAGCTGGAGCGCATGGCTCAGTTCGACGCACTTACGAATCTTCCCAATCGCGTCCTGCTCACCGACCGTCTGCAGCAGGCCATGGCCCAGGTGCATCGCCACGGACAGATGCTTGCTGTGGCGTGCGTGGATCTCGACAGCTTCCGCGCCGTTAACGATCAATACGGTCAGGACGCCGGAGACCAACTGTTGATGAGCGTGGCGCGGCGCATGAGGCGCGTGCTGGGCGAAACCGATACCCTCGCTCGCATTGGCGGCGACGAGTTCGTTGCCGTTCTGCTCGAGCTGCCTGACGTGGATGCGGCCCGCCCCATTCTCGAGAGTCTGCTGGCCTGCGCGTCCCAACCCGAAGACTGCGGCGACGCCAGCGTCCAGGTCTCCGCCAGCATCGGCGTGGTCTTTTATCCCCAACCCGAGGAGATTGATGCCGATCAGCTGCTCCGCCAGGCCGGACAGGCCATGGTTCAGTCCAAGCTGGCGGGAAAGAATCGTTATCAGATCTTCGATCCCACCCGCGACATTACTATCCGCACTTTCCACGAAGACATTGAGCAAATCCGCCGTGCTCTGGTCACCGGCGAGTTTGTTCTCTACTACCAGCCTCGCGTGAATATGAGCACCGGTGCCGTGGCCGGAGCCGAAGCCCTGATTCGCTGGGATCATCCCACCCGCGGGCGCCTGCTGCCCGATCTGTTTCTACCCGTCATCGAGAACCATCCCCTCATTGATCGCGTCGGCGAGTGGGTGATCGAGAAGGCCCTGAAACAGCTGGAGACCTGGAATGCCGCTGGACTGATGATTCCCGTCAGCGTCAATATCGCCGCCCATCAACTGCAACAGCCCGGCTTCGTCGATCGTCTGCGAACTCTGCTTTCCGCTCACCCCACCATTCACCCCTCCTGCCT
>JBAVUB010000512.1:0-2241 GCA_049696575.1 Acidobacteriaceae bacterium
GTAGGGAAGCCGCCTTCGCCTTCCCCTCGCCCGGTTGCCGCCCCTGCGCCTCGCGCTCCTCGTGGCAGGTTGCGCACGGACAGGCATTCCGCAGCCACGCAAAACTCCACCGGCTGCGATGCCCATCTTTCCAGTCGATCTCGAGCCCCTCGCCCGTCGACTGCTGCACCCGCACCTTGGCTGGCGTTACTGCATCGCGCGGCAGTTCCGGCGTGTCCGCACGCCGCGCCTCTTCCTGGCTGACCAGGCGAATCCCTTCGTGACTCATCCTTCTGCTTTCGCTACCGGCTACCGGCTGCGGGCTCGCTCACGCCGATTGCAAAAACGCCACCGACTGCAGGCTCGTCACCTCAAACCGCTTCCGGCACCGGATGTTCCTGCAGGCCACCAGATCGTCCTGACGCACCATGTACGACTGCGCCTTGGCGAACCGCGCCCGGTCCCGCTCATCCGCATTCCGCGGCAACGCCGCCTTCCGCGTCCTCACCAGCCAGCGCACTTCGTACTCGCCCGCCTGGCCGCAATGCGGACACGACAGCGTATGCTTCCGCAACTCCGACTTTTCATCGAAAAACTCGCGTTCTTCCATTGGCCCCAACTCCAATAAAAAGATTTCAAGGAAAGTATTTCACATTGCCCCGCGCCAGGAATGCTAATTTGTAGTTCATCTCGTTTCGCGGAACGGCGAAATCCGCGCAGAAACGCCTAAGAACCGCGTATTTGTAGCCGTCTGACGTACGTATGCCGAAAAAGCGCCCCAAAAAACGGACCTTTTCCGCCGTCAAGGCCGTCAAAGCCAACGCCCGCGAACGCGTTGGCCAGCCCAAACCCGAGCGCGTCATCCCCAACACTTCCCGCGAAACCAAACGCGGCCAGAAACACCCCAAAACCCTCGCCAAACTCCTTTCGGACGAGAGCTGAATCGCCGTTCGCCCGCTTTTCTATCCGCTGAACGCTATCCGCTATCCGCTGCCTCATCGACTTTCAGCCCCACCGCCTTCATCAGCTTCAGCGCATTGCTGGTCTGCACCACGCCAGGCCGCAGCCGATAGTCGAACTTCAATTGCCCATCTTCAATCGAGTCCTCGAAATGGCCGTTCCGCCCTGTTCCATCCATCGCTTCCGGAATCGCCGTCAGCGCCAGGTCGTGCGTCGTCACCAGACCAATCGCGCCCTTGCCCACCAGCTCCCGCACCACGAACCGCGTCCCCTCCAACCGATCGTGCGAGTTCGTCCCCCCCAACAGCTCATCCAGCAAAAAAAGTAGCGGCGCCGGTCCACCCGCCAAATCCGACAGCACCTTCAGCCGCTGAATCTCCGCATAGAATCGCGACACCCCGCCCGCCAGCGAATCGAGCACGCAGATCGACGCCCCCACCGTTACCGGCGACATCCGCAGCCGCTTCGCGCGCACCGGCGCGCCGCACTGCGCCAGCACCGCATTCAGTCCCACCCCCCGCAGAAACGTGCTTTTCCCCGCCATGTTCGGCCCGCTGATCACCATCAGCTGCGGCGCGCGCCCCAGCTTCAAATCGTTTCCCACCGCCTTGTCCAGCGGCAGCAGCGGATGCGCCAAACCCTCCGTCTCAAACAACGGCCTCTCCTCAACCAATTCCGCCATCACATCCGCCGGATGCTCATACGCATAGCCCGACAGCGCGGCCAGAGCCTCAAACTCACCCACCGCCTCGAGCCATCCGCGAATCGCCGGCCCAAACTGCGCCCGCCACCGCTCCGCCGCCATCGTGAACTGCGCTGTATAAAACACAAACGCATTGAAGATCGCCACAAAGCCATTCCGCCGATCCTCCAGCCAGTCGTAAACGCGCTCCAGCTTCTTCACCGCAACGGAAGGTGCAATCCCTGCCGTATTCAGTCGCGCCTGTAGCGCGCGCAGCCGCTCCGCCGTGAACGGCTCCCCTTCCATGACCTCCAGCACTTCCCGCAGCACCCGCAGATCCTGCGCTGCCTTCTCCACCGCCTCCGCCGACGCGCCCACCCTCCGCTGCAAGCGGTTGCTTACCGCGTAGTTGATCAGCGACATCAGCATCGCCAGATCCCAGTTGCGCGTCATACCCCAGAACACAATCGACGCCACCCAAAAAACCGCCAGCAAAGCCAGCACCCACGGCAACCAGCGCGACTGGAAATCCGGCTTGCCCTCGCCCCACGCGGCAAGCGTCTCCGGATGCACCCCCGCACGCACATCCTCGCCCGCCGTAAACAGCCGCTCCCGCAGCT
>JBAVUB010000513.1:0-5678 GCA_049696575.1 Acidobacteriaceae bacterium
TACCGTGGCCTGCTGCCACTGCTGTTCCAGCGCCTCGATCTCCTTGTGGATCTCGCTCTTCTCGTGGCGCGGCAGCGGCCACGCAGCGTGGCATGACGCCAGCAGCAGGAGCGTGGCGAATGCTTGCGGTACGGGATTCCGGCACAGGGCAGAAGCCGGGTGGCGGCGCATGGTCGTACCGGATGTTAGCCCGTGTCGCCGCGGCGCGTCAAAAAAGATTCGCCGAAGTGCGCGCATTGGGTACCGGAAGGTCATATGGGGTGGGGAGCGATTCCCTCACTCAAGCCTGCCCCTGCTCTCTCTTACGCGCCAAAGCCTCGGACGATTGCATCACCCGGGTCACAGGATCGAGACCAGGTTCTCCATCTGGCGGTCAAGCATCATCTGGTAGAGACCGCCGACCACCCAATCCCTGAAGTGCTGCGAGGCTCGATGCGCCTCTACCGCCTTCTGATCCGCGTATTGCTCATAAATCACCACCGTGTCAGGTTCGCCGTCGACCGTGTGCGGAATATAGCTCACGCAGCCGGGCTCCTGGCGCGATGCCTTCGCCAGCGCGGTCAGCAGCTCGGCCACCCGCGCCCGGTCGTCGCTGCGAAATTTCATGCGGACAGTAAAGCTGATCATCGTTGGCTTCGGCCTCTGCTGAACTATGAGACGGCTATCTTCCTGCAATCCGCTGCATCGCTGCGCGAAATTCCGGTAACTCGAGGGTCTGGTCCCGATCCGGACCCGTGGAGACGATCCCGATCTTCGCGCCCGTTTCCTTTTCCATGAAGCGCAGATACTCCTGCGCTGCTTTCGGAAGTTCTTCGAAGCTCCGAACCCCTTCCGTCGACGTCTTCCATCCCTTCAGCCGAGTGTACACGGGCCGGATTGCCTCAATCCCGCGGATGTCCGCAGGCATCGTCTCGCACGGCTTCCCGTCCAGCTCGTACGCCGTGCACACCGGGATCCAGTCCAGATGATCGAGCACGTCGAGTTTGGTGATCACCAACCATTCCGTCCCATTAATCTCGTTCGAATACCGCAGCAGCGGCAAATCCAGCCAGCCGCAGCGCCGCGGCCGTCCCGTCACCGCGCCAAACTCCTGCCCCCGTTTGCGCAGCTCCTCACCGGCGTCGTCGTTGATCTCCGTGGGGAACGGCCCTTCTCCCACCCGCGTCACATACGCTTTGGTCACGGCGATCACTGTCCCGATAAGCGTCGGCCCCACGCCTGTCCCCGTCGACGCCCCCCCGGCCGACGACGACGACGATGTGACAAACGGGTACGTCCCGTGGTCGATGTCCAGCATCGTGCCCTGCGCCCCCTCGAACATCAGGCTTTGCCCTTCGCGCAGCGCCCGGTTCAGCAGGAGCGCCGTGTCCGTCACGAACGGTCGAATTTTTTCCGCCGCCGCCGCATATTCCTCGTACATCTGCGCCGGGTCGAGCGGCTCCGTGCCGAACAGCGCATGTGCAATCGCGTTTTTCTCTCGGCAGGCGTTCTCGATGTGCGTCTTCAGCAGATCCCGGTTCAGCAGATCCACCACCCGCAGCCCGTTGCGCGCCATCTTGTCTTCATAGGCGGGTCCAATGCCGCGGCTCGTCGTGCCAATCTTCTGCCGCCCTGGTGCGCTCTCCGCCGCCAGCTCAATCATCCGGTGATACGGCAGGATCACCTGCGCACGGTTCGAGACAAACAGCCGGCTGTCCACGTCGATGCCAAGATCCCGCAGCCGCCCCGTCTCCTTCAGGAACGCCATCGGGTCCAGCACCACTCCGTTGCCGATCACCCCGCGGCAGCCGGGCCGCAGCACGCCGCACGGCACCAGCTGCAGGATAAACTTCTCCCCATTGATAACCACGGTATGCCCGGCGTTGTGCCCTCCGGCGTAGCGCGCCACCACGGAGAAGCGCTCGCTCAGCACATCGACAATCTTCCCTTTGCCTTCATCGCCCCACTGGGCGCCCACTACCACTGCCGACTTTGCCTGGGTCACCGGATTCCTGCTTTCATTCATCTTCTGATCCGGCATCGCGGCACACACGTTCCCTCTTCGCTGATGAACCCTATGAAAATGAAGCTGTGAGGTCCGTGGGTGGGCCGGATGCGGAAAATCAGTCCATCCGATTCCCCATCATATATCGCCGCGTCTCAACCCGAAAGATGACCGCCGGAACCGTCCCATCCGGGCAACTTACCGCCGCCGCGCCAGCCAGATCGTATGCTCGCCGCACGAAGGATCCGCTTCCACATAGGCCACGACCGCGAAGCCGCTCTCATCAAGCAGAGCACGATATTCAGCTGGATCGAGGCTTCCGTGGTAGAGCGGCTCGCCTTCAAACTCGCCAAGCACCTCACCATGTTGCGGCCCGCTCGTGAACATCAGCGCGCAGTTCGGCCCCGCATGCCTCGCAAAAACCGGAAACATTGCCAGCTGGTCTTCCGGGCTCAGATGAAAAAAACTGTCCCACGCCACGATGCCGTCGAACTGCCTCGCGAGCTCGAGCGTTCGCATATCCGCGACCACCCACTCCTGGCCAGGAAACCGGCCGCAGCACAACTCGATCAGTGGCCCGGACGTGTCCACACCCGTCACAACAAATCCCTTCTCGATCAGATAGCCGGAAATGGGCAAGCCCGCACCGCAGCCCACATCAAGAATCGAAGCACCAGGCGCCAGCAGCCCCAGGAACCGGTCCAGCCACGGCTTCTCGAACAAACTCCCCGGGCTGCGCAGCCGATCCCACACCGCGGCATGCCGCTGATAAATCCCAACAATGCCTTCCGACTCAGACGTCACACACAAACGCTACCATCGCGCCGCGCAACCAGCCAGGCACGCTCCATCCCAAGGACCCACACTCCCGCCCTCTTTTCCACCCCGCCCAACCTGCGATACTGAATCTTCCATGACCAGTGTCTGTATCAGGTGCGGCGGGATGGGTGTGAAGGTGATTGCCACCCCAGGCGGCGGCACCACCATCGAACCCTGCATCTGCCAGACCGAGCAGCGCGTCGCCCGCCTGCTCACCCGCGCCGCAATCCCAGCCCGCTACGAGCACTGCTCGCTGGACAGCTATGATGCCACCTTCCCTGGCGCGGATCGCACCTTCGCTGCCGCGCACTTTATGGCTCGCCGCTTTGTCGACGACTACCCCGCCACCACTGGCGGGCGCGGCCTCCTCCTTACCGGCTCCATCGGCGTCGGCAAAACTCATCTGGCGGTCGGCATTCTCCAGGCCCTCATCGTCGAAAAAGGCGTCCACGGGCTCTTCTGCGATTATCGCGAGCTGCTCAAGCAGATCCAGCACTCCTACAACCCCCAGGTCGCCACCACCGAGATGGAGATCCTTCACCCGGTCTTCGACGCCGAGGTTCTCGTGCTCGATGAGCTCGGCGCCTCCAAGCCCACCGACTGGGTCTGGGACACCGTCGCTCTCATCCTCAACACCCGGTACAACGACAAGCGCACCACCATCATCACCACCAACTACGCCGACCTCGCTCCCGGTGCTTCCAACGGTAGCAATAGCGCCGGCCGCGTGATGCGCGACGAGACCCTCGGCGACCGCATTGGCGAGCGCATGCGCTCGCGCCTGGCCGAAATGTGCGTCGCGGTGGAAATGCGTGGTGAGGACTTCCGCCGCACCGTCGGCCGCGCCCGCTTCGGCTGATCCAGAACCGAAAAAACCGCAACAACTCCAACCTCAGCATCCGTGCTCCAACACGGATTTCCATCGTTTCCCCTCCGAGGCGCATCATTCCTGATAGGGCTGGAGGAACAATGGCCGCAGAGCAGACCCATCGCCGCCCGCGCGTCATGATCATCGGCGCAGGCTTCGCCGGAACCCACGCCGCCAAAGCGCTCGCGAAGCTGCCGGTCGACGTCACCGTGGTCGACCGCAGCAATCACTTCACCTTTCAGCCGCTCCTCTATCAGGTGGGGCTCGCCGTTCTCTCTCCCGCCGACATTGCCTCGCCCGTCCGCACCATCCTGCGCCACAACGCCAATACCGAGGTCCTCATGGACGAAGCCGTCGCCTTCGACCTCGCAGGCCGCCGCGTCCGCTTTTGCAGCGGCGCCGCAATCGCCTACGACTACCTCATGCTGGCCACCGGCGCCACCCACTCCTACTTCGGCCACAACCAGTGGGAACCCCTCGCGCCCGGCCTGAAAACCGTTGAGGACGCCATCGAGATTCGCCGCCGCATTCTGCTCGCTTTTGAACTGGCCGAGCGCGAAATGCTGGAGACTGGCTCCCACCCTCCGCTGAATTTCGTCATCATCGGCGGCGGCCCTACCGGCGTCGAACTGGCCGGGGCCATCTGCGACATCACCCGCCGCTTCATGCGCCACGACTTCCGCCACATTGATCCCGCCACTTCGCGCGTGATCCTCATTCAGGGCGAGAAGCACGTCCTCCCCACCTATCCCGAAGATTTGTCCATCAAAGCCGAGGAGCAGCTAAGGGGGCTCGGCGTTGAAGTCCACCTCAATTCGAGCGTCACCGATGTGCAGCCCGGATACGTCATTGCCAGCGGTCACCGCATCGAAGCGGCGGTCACGCTCTGGGCCGCCGGTGTTACGGCTTCTCCGCTCGGCAAGCTGCTCGGCGTGCCCACTGACAAGCGCGGATGCGTGTTCGTGAACCGTACTCTTAACCCCGAGGGCCATCCGGAAATCTTTGTCTGCGGCGACCTCGCCCACTTCGAGCAGGACGGCCATCAGGTCCCCGGCGTCGCCCAGCCCGCCATGCAGATGGGCGATCACGTCGCCCGCATGATCGCCGCCGACCTGAACCACCAGCCGCGCAAGCCGTTTCACTATTTTGACAAGGGGGATATGGCCACCATCGGACGTCTCGCCGCCGTCGCCAAAGTCGAGTGGCCCTTCAAAGCCCACTGGAGCGGCTTTCCCGCCTGGATCACCTGGCTGACCGTCCACATCTACTTCCTCATCGGCTTCCGCAACCGGCTCGCCGTGCTCTCGCAGTGGGTCTGGAGCTACTTCACCTTCACCTACGGCGTCCGGCTCATCTACGGCAGCCAGGCTTTACCGGGATGGACCGACCGCGATGGCGCGGATGAGCATTTGGGTTCGGGACCACGGGGCTCCTCAGCATCGGGCCCCCAGGCAGCCAGTCCCTCGAAGCCGGCCGCAGCCGATTAAGCGGATTGATCCACTGCCCACGCTGCCTGCGCGCCGCTGCTTTGGTTCTCCGCCTCCTCCGTGAAGTAGTCCCCTTCCTCGCCATCAGGAATTGCAGGATGGAGTGCGTCACGGTCCTGTATCAGCGCTTCGGTGTGCTCCACATCGGCGGGCTTGCCGAAATAAAATCCCTGGACAAGATCGCAGCCGAGCGCCGCGAGCCGCGCCACCTGATCCGCGGTCTCCACCCCTTCCGCCACGACCTTCAGTTTCAAAGTCCGGGCCAGCTGGATAATCGTGCGCACGATCTCCGGCGATCCGTCCCCCGCCCCCAGCTCGCGCGTGAACGAGCGATCGATTTTCAGAGTATTGAACGGAAGCCGCTGCAGATAACTCAGGGATGAATAGCCGGTGCCGAAGTCGTCGATCACCATCGAGATGCCCATCTGCCTCAGCGCCCGCAGGGTCGCCAGAAGCTGTCCGGAGTCGGTGGCCAGCGAGGTTTCCGTCACTTCCAGCCGCAGGCGGCTGGCGTCCATCC
>JBAVUB010000514.1:0-1625 GCA_049696575.1 Acidobacteriaceae bacterium
GGTCCGCGGTGAGGGTGACGGAGAGGATGGCGGCGGAGGGCGGGTGCGCCTGCAGATCGAGATGGAGGAGGCGGAGCCAGAGGCGGCGGTCGTTATTGGGGAGCGCGGGACGGACGGTGCGGGTGTGGGTGCTGCCGCCTTCGAGGGCGAGCGTGACGGTGACGGAGGCGAGGGCGAGGATTTGGGCTGACGCCCGGGCGATGAGGTGGTCGAGGAGGACGCCGAGGACGAAGAGGAGCGAGTCGAGGAGTTCGACGGGGGAGTCGAGTTCGATGCGTTCTTCGAGGGTGAAGGGCGGGTCGGCGGGGACGAGGAGATGCGGG
Source organism: Acidobacteriaceae bacterium (assembly GCA_049696575.1). Lineage (GTDB taxonomy): Bacteria > Acidobacteriota > Terriglobia > Terriglobales > Acidobacteriaceae > Palsa-343. Next base: position 324 of record JBAVUB010000514.1, read on the forward strand.
GCTTCTCCGCGAGCGAGTTGACGGAGGCGGCGGCCTTCCTGGCCGAGGCGGGCGATCAACTCTTTTTCGGGGAGCGCGGCGAGGGCGCCGAGGGTGGCAATGCCCCAGCGGGCGAAGGTTTCTGCGTGTTCGGGAGTGAGCGGGAGGACGGAGAGCGGAAGGGGGGCAAGGATCTGCGCTTCTTCGCCCGTGGGAATGATGGCGGTGCGGATGGGAAGACTACGGGCGAGGCAAAGGGCGGCGTCGAGGTTGGCGCTGACAACGACGGTGGCGTGGATGCCGAGGGTGCGGACGCTGTAGAGGAGTTTTTGGGCGAGTTTTTCGGGAGGGCCGAGGAGTTTTTCGGTTCCGGTGATGTCGAGGATGCAGGAGAAATGCGTGTCGGACGTTTGTTCCCACATCCCCGACAGCAGGGATGTGGGGCACCCAGCCGGGGTCCGACATTCGACGCGTGGGGAGAATTGGCCGGCGCACTGGAGGAGCGCGACGCGGGCGCTCGATTCTTCTGTGAGGGAACGGGGGAGGAGAGCGACGGAGGGGAAGACTTCAAGCTCGGCGCGAGTGAGGCCGGCTTCGATGCCGAGGGCGTGGGCGCGGGCATTGCAGGAGCAGACCCACTGGCGGGGCGCGGTTCCTTCGAGGACGGCGACGGGATTTTCGCGCAGTTGCGGACGGAGGCGCAGCATGGCTTGTGCGGGGAATTCGCGGACGTAGAGGCAGGCGTAGAGGGCGGTCATTTGCGGGCTGCCTTTTCCGGGGCGAGCGAGCGCGTGGCGGACCAGGGAGTGCGGGATTGCCAGAGGATGCTGTGGTCGCTTTGGGGCGGCTTGCGGCGGTCGAAGTCGACTACTTTGGCAAAACGTTCGCGGGTTATTTCGACGCGATGGTTAGCGCCGGTGAGGACGGTGGTGGAGTCAGGATCGACCTGGCTGGGTTGGCAGTGGAGGACGAGGCCTGCACTACTTTTGGTGCAGGCGTGCTGGGTAAGCAGGAGGACGCTCGCGTGGGTGCGCTCGGCGGCGGCGCGGTAGCGGAACCAGGTGGCGAGCGGGACGCGGAGGGCGAATTCAGGAGCGATGGAGGCCATGTCGAGGACGATGGCGCTGAATCCTCCCGCCTGAAGGAGCAGGTCGGTAGCGCGGAGGGCCTGATCGAGGCGAGTCCAGGGCTTGCGGACAGGGCGCGGAGCAGGGCTCCCGACAGGTGACAGGTTACAGGTGACAGGTTGCAGGGGAAGTGCTTCCTTGCTGTGGCGTCGGACTTTTGGTTGGGGCTCGGCGCAGCGGGGAGCCTGGACAGGGA
>JBAVUB010000515.1:0-2689 GCA_049696575.1 Acidobacteriaceae bacterium
CGAGCCGTCGTATTACGTTCTCAACGGCCGCCAGCAATCGCTGCTCGGGCTGGCCAAATGCGGCGCCGACCTCATCTTCAACCTCACTGAAGCCTATGCCGGCGACGCTACCCGCGAGATGCACGTCACCGCCTACCTCGATTTGCTCGACATCCCCTACACCGGCGCAGGGCCGCACGCGCACATTCTCGCCCAGGACAAATCCATCGCCAAAAAGATGTTCGCTTTTTACGGCATTCAATCGCCCTACTTCGCCACCGCATGGCGCGGCACCATCGACCACGCCCACGACATCGCTTTCCCGCTCATCGTCAAACCCACCTCTGAAGATGGATCCATCGGCATCGATGCCACCGCCGTCGTCAGCAGCGTGAAAGATCTCATGGAGCGCATCGCCTATATCCAGGCCGAGTTCGATTCTCCCGCGCTCATTGAGGAGTACATCGAGGGGCGCGAGATTTATGCTTCCGTCCTCGGCAATTACGAGAATGCCCGCGCGCTTCCGCTCGTGGAGCTCGACCTCTCGAAGCTTCCCAAAGGCGTTCCCAAAATCGCCAGCCAGGATGTGAAATTCGACAAAGACACGGACGCCTACAAGCTCACAAAATCCGCCATCGCCGAAGACCTCGACGAAGAAACCGTAACCAAACTCACTGAGATCGCCATCCGCGCCTATCGCGCCGTCAAGCTGCGCGATTACGGCCGCATCGACATGCGCGTATCCCCCAAAGGCGAGATTTACGTCATCGAAGCGAATCCCAACCCCTGGCTCTCCAGCGGACAGGAGTTTGCCATGGCCGCCAGAAAATCCGGCCTCTCCTATAACCAGATGATCGGCGAGATTGTCGACCTCGCCATGGCTCGGAACGCGTGAATGCCCGTACTTCGATGCACGGAGGTTGGCGGCAGGCGCCACCAGCCACCGGCTAACAGCCGCTCGCTCTACGCTACCGGCGGTTGCAGGGCTAGTTCGGCTGCAGCTGCCGCCATCCCGCCGATGGCGCCGCATTCGAATTCACCACCTGCCCCAGTCCGTTCACCCAGTAGTTTGCGTTGGGGCCGGTCCACACATCGCGCTTCTCGCCGGTCAGCGGATCGGTCGTCGGCGTGATGCCGTTCAGCGCGTTGGTGAAGCTCTGCACCTGCGCCGCCTGCGCTGCCTGATGCTGCTCGAACGCGTTCACCTGGTTTTGCATCGCCTGCATCCGTTGTTCGAATTGCTGCACCTGCGCCTGCAAATCCCGGATGCGTCCCTGTTGCCGCATGCGCTGGTACTGCAGCCCTTCCGCATCCATGCGCTTCTGGTATTCGATCCATGCAGGCGCGATGGCCAGCGAGCGGGCGCACCGCACCGCGATACTCTTCGCAACCGCAGCTTTTTCCGGAGGCGCAATGAAGCTCACGATCGTAGGAACCTGCCAGATTCCCTGGTAAAGAGCGGTCCTCGTGTACGCGAACACCACGCGCGTTCCGCTCCGCGTCTCGCAGCGATACGCAATCTGTCCAGCCGACGACTGCGCCGCGTTCTGTTCCTGCGGCAAATAATCCGGCACGGTCAGTCCGGCATCGGGCGCGTCATCCTGCGGGTTGCGGCACTCGCTTCCGAACCGCGCATGCGAATACAGCACCGCAAATTCCGGTCCCGTCCGGTAGCGCGCCACAATCAGCCGCGCCTGCGCACCCAGGTCGTACACTTCGCCTTCGTGCGCGTGGAACTGATTCGGAACCGTGTACGAAGGAATCGCCACATCGCCCAGGCGAATTTCAATCGCGCCATCGGGCGACTGCAAATCCACCATCGGCCGCTCATCGGAATAGCCCAGACGAAACAGGCCGCCTTTCACGGTCCAGCCTTGCGGTACGTCGAGCGCGAACGCGTGCTCGAACGGATCCTGAAACTGGCTCCAGCTCGTCGGCGTTTGCGCGCTCACCGTCTTCAGGCCGAAGGCCGACACCACGCACGTGCCAAAAATCATGCCCAGCACGACCACCGCAATCAGGGCCCACGTGTCGATCGCTCGCGCTTCCTGTTTCATTACGAATTCCTCCTGACAACCAATTCTGGAGACTGCTGCCTGTCACCACTTTGCTTTTGGGGATGGGCCGCATTGGCTCGAGGACTGCTCTGTGGCCAGCACACCGGGATCGCCACCGCCCAAAATCCCGTCATCAACGCGGCCGCCAGAATGATCCAGCCTCGCCTTGTCAACTTCCGTTTCCCGCCCATCGCGCCAATCCCCTTTCAACGCCTCAGGCCCCTTCGCAACAACTTCCAGGCCTCGCCGTTCACCCGGTTTAGCCCTCACAACCCGTGCTATACTCCCGGCACGCCGCCCAGAACTTGCCCGGAAATCCCCTGCCGGCTCCCCCCGCTGGTATGCGTGATAGAAAGCCACCTGGCCGCTACTAATGTCCTGAAGAAAGCCTTAAAAAGCTCTAAATCCGTGGTTTGTCCCTCATGACTCGGCCCGAAAATCAGTGGGAGTTCGGCTGCTTCCGCCTCGACGGTTCTCAGCACCTGCTCTTTCGCGAAGGCGAGCTTGTCCCGCTGTCGCGCAAAGCCGTCGACATCCTGGTCGTGCTCCTCGAACATCACGGCCAGCTCGTCGAAAAGGACTCGCTCATGCGCCGCGTCTGTCCCGATTCCTTCGTCGAGGAATCCAACCTGGCCGTTCACATCTCCCAACTC
>JBAVUB010000516.1:0-7878 GCA_049696575.1 Acidobacteriaceae bacterium
GCCAGCGATTGATCTCAGGAACGTGTGCGGCGATGGCCTCGCAGGCGGTTTCGACGGTGGTGCCGCCATCGACGTGGGTGAGTTCGATCTGGAAGGGCTGGACGGGGTGCTCGACGAGGAGACGAAAGCCTCCGATGAAGTAGGCGAGGCGGCCGCCGCGGCGCTTGCCCTGCCCGGTGGGGGCGAGGTTCATGAGCGCAGCGTGGACGCCCATGCCGGCGGCGATGAAGAAATACCAGCTCTGCGGCCGCTTGTGGCCGACAGGGTTGAGCGTGATCTGGCCGAGCGAGACCTCGCGCGAGTGCGCGTTGAGGAGGAGTCGGGCGGCGGCGAGCGGGTTACGGGGCATTTTTAGGTTTTGGGCGATGACGTTGCCGGTGCCGAAAGGGAGGACGCCGAGAGTGGCCTCAGACCCGGCGACGCCCTGCATGACCTGGAAGACGGTACCATCGCCGCCGCAGACGAGGAAGGTGTCAAAGCCGGCGGCCACCGCGTCACGCGCCTGCTGGCCGGCGGAGTGGGCGGAGAGGGTCTCCTGGAGGTGGACGTCGCTGCCGTAGCCGCTGAGGAGCTCGGCGATCTGCTCGACCTGGGCGCGGCGTTTCTCGTTGTGGATGAGGAGCGGGTTGAGGAACATCATGACGCGGCGCATCAGGCGGGGCTCCGGGCGGGGAGGAGGGGATGGGGAAGGCCGGAGAACTCCATATGAGAACAGTTGTAGGGTGGAATGGCTGAGGCCGATGTGAACAGACGATGAGATGCGGGGGAGAGAATCCGGGTGGTCAACGGGGGAGGCGCGCGGAAACTATCCATTGCGGGACTGGCGATTGACCGGCTATCGGCCGAGGGCGGCCGATTATGCGGAAATAAGCCATGAATGGCTGATATGTGATTAATAGCTCATAAGAGGTTGATTGTATTGAAATCAACCATAAACGGTTGATTTTTCCTGCTGGAAAGATTAAGCTGGATTGGTATGAGCGGCCATCCCAAACCACGCACCCAACCACACATCGCGGTGATTGGAGACATGCTCGACTCACGGGCTGCGTCGGGGAGCCGGCGTATGCGCATCCAGAAACGCTTCAATCAGTTTATTGGCGGCCTGAATCGGAGCGCCCACTACGGACCAGCTCTGCGATCGAGGTTCGCGATCACACTGGGCGACGAGTTCCAGGGGATTCTGAACAACGCTTCGGTTCTTCCCGACCTGATCTGGGATGTGACCAACGCCACGGATCTGCCCGCCTTCCGTCTGGGCATTGGCTACGGGACAATCGACACCGAAATTCCTCCGTATGCCATTAACCTCGACGGCCCAGCGCTCCACCACGCGCGTACGGCGATCGATATTGCCAAAAAGGAAGGTTTTCTGGGCGGGGTGTTTGTCGGCTTCGGGGAAGAGATCGATGTGGCGGCCAACGGCGTCGCGAGGCTGCTCTGGTTCCAAATGCACAAGCGCACTCCCGCGCAACTCCGCGTGCTCGGGCTTCTTCGGGAGGGTCGTACGCAGGTAGAGATTGCCAGGCGCCTTCGCAGGAAGCCACAGGTGATCAATAAGCAGAAGATCGCTGCCGGCTGGGAGGCCTTTCACGCCGGCGAGCAGGCGTTGTGTGCCATACTCAGGCTCGGCACCGCTGCGCCCGGGAAATGACGCTGCAACAACACATACTGGCTCATCTGCCTTTGGTCATCTTCGGCGCGAAGGCAGCGATGCTCTGGGTACTGGCCAACTACACATGGCCCAGCGATCCGGTGCGGGACTTCCGGCGAGGCCATCGGCCGCCGTGGAGGCCGCGATGGCTGGCCGCGGTAGCGATCAGAAGTACGGCTCTGGCCTTCCTGATTACATGGAGTGCAGGCTGGCACTGGAGCCTGGGGATTTTCACTCTTGCAATGGCCGGCGTGCTGCCGCTGGTGCGCAGCCGCATCGATCCTCGCTACCTTGCGGAACTGGAGATCGGGGCGAATCTTTTCTATCTCGGGGCCGTAGTCGACCTCGGTTCTTCGCGCGCGGTTGCGTTCCTGACTCCGGGGAGCCCGCAAGTGGAGGAGAGACAGCTTGCTGCTCTGTACATCGTGGCTGCCATCGTCGTGTTCAGTCTGCGTGGCGGCACGTTCATTGTGCGCGGCGTGCTGAGCAAAGGCCAGACCCTTCCGGGGTATCCGAGACAGTCGTCGATCAATAGAGCCGTGCCCGAACATCGCAAGGTGGATGTCGTCGAATATAATCGCGGCCGCATTATCGGCAATATCGAACGTCTGCTGCTGTTGGTCTTCGTCGCCATGCAGGCGTGGGAGGCCCTGGCTTTTCTGATCACCGCGAAAGGCCTCTTCCGCTCGCGGGATCTGGAACAGGCGGACTTCGCCGAGTACTTTCTTGTCGGGACGCTCATCAGCAGCATGATCGCGGTCGCCGCAGGGCTTGGAATTCAGCTCGCCGTGAAGCTTCTGTGGTAGAACCAGCGACCCAACCTTAGAGGCAGAACCCTGTGCTATGCTCCTCGCATTCTGACATCGTGAGGGTTAGAGCGTGTTGCGGTGGATGGCGAGTGCAGCTTTGTTTATTGGCGGCGCCACGTTGTGCGCGCAGACGGTGGCGCATGAAACAGGTGTGATTCACACGCCGGATGTTGAGATTGGGTATGAGACGTTTGGGGTGCGCGGGGCGGCGCTGCCGGTGATTGCGGTGAACGGGGGGCCGGGGCTTTCGCATGCGTACATGATGATGAACGACCTGTGGGAGCGGGTGGGGCGGGATCGGCTGACGATTCTCTACGATCAGCGCGGGACGGGGGCGTCGAAGAAGTTGGCGGCGGGCGCGGCGCAGACGATGGATGCGCAGGTGGCGGATCTGGAGGCGGTGCGGGCGCATTTCGGAATCGACAAGGTTGCGCTGGTGGGCGATTCGTATGGCGGGTTTCTGGTGATGGCGTATGCGGCCGCGCATCCGGAGCACGTGGCGAAGCTGGTGCTGTCGGATTCGCCTCCGCCGTCGTTCAAGAGCATGGTGCATTTGTTGCCGCAGACTTTCCCTGACATTGAGGACGAGGATCAGGCGGCGGAGAAAAAGCTGGGAGAGGACTCGGAGGCCGCGGCGCGGCAGGGATTGCGGAATCATTTTCGGATGATTTTCTATTCGCCGGAGAAGCGAGACGCGTACATGGCGAAGATGGGCGATTTAGGTTACGAGCCAGCGGTGGCGCGGGCTGTTTCGCAGTCGGCGGTGGGGCTGGATCTGACGCAGGCGTTGCCGGGGTTTCATTTTCCGACGCTGGTGATCACCGGGCGGTGGGACATGAATGTTGCGCCGATCAACGCGTGGAAGATGACGCACGCGATTCCTCGAGCGAAGATTGTGTTCTTCGAGGAGAGCGGGCACCTGCCGGCGTATGAGGAGCCCGAGAAATATCGCAGGGTGATCGAGGAGTTTCTCGACGCGCGGTGAGTTCACTGCTTCGGCCGCGTCTTTGCGGGGGTCTTCGCGCGTTCGGCGGCCTCGGTGACGCGGAACTTCACGATGCGCTGGATGAGTTTGACCGGGACGGGCGCGGAGAGCGGGAATCGGATCGTGCTCTTGTTGATCTCGTAGGCCGCTAGCTCGTCCTTGAACGCCGCGAGGAGCCGCGCGCCGGCCGGGTAGAGCGAGTAATGCTGTTTCCAGCCGGCGAAGTAAATAACCATCGCGCCGTCGAGCTTATAGGTGGGGATGTTGTAAGAGATGCCTTCCTCCGCTGATGGCAGGGCTTTGCGGATCGCGTTGCGGACCTGGGTGAGCGCAGGTTGCGCCGCCTCGGACTGGGACGCGATGTAGTCGTCTACGGTCTTCGGAGCGGATTTTGCCATCGGAGTTCGCCTCCTCTTAACGTTCCAAAGTACCATCAGGGTCATGCAGACGCTTCTGCGCAACGCCATGATCGTCGACGCGACGGCTCTGGAGCCGCGGGCGGGGAACGTTCTGATCGAGGATGGCGTCATCCGCGATGTGGATGCGCGGACGCCGGCGGGAGATTGCGAGGTCATCGACGTCGCTGGGCGGACGGTGATGCCGGGGCTGATCGACTGCCACGTACACGTGGTGGCGAGCATGATGGACCTAACGGCGAATGCGCAGTTGCCGGCGGCGACGGCGGTGCTGCGGTCCTTGCCGATTTTGAAAGGCATGCTGGAGCGTGGATTCACAACGGTGCGGGATCTGGGCGGCGCTCCCTACTCCCTGGCGGAGGCGATTGCGCAGGGGCTGGCCGTGGGCCCAAGACTGTTTGTGTGCGGGAAGGCGCTGTCAAAGACGGGCGGGCACGGGGACGGTCGACCGCGCAACGATACGTACGATCCGAATCGGTGGGTGGGGAACTTTGGCGCGCTGGGGCGCGTCGCCGATGGAGTCGAAGAGGTGCGGCTCGCGTGCCGGCAAATGCTGCGCGAAGGCGCGAGCTTTATTAAGGTGATGGGAAATGGTGGCGTGGCAAGCCCGACCGATCCGGTGGGATGGATGGGGTATTCAGTCCAGGAACTGAACGCCGCGGTGGAGGAGGCGCTCGACGCGAAGACGTATGTCGCGGCGCATCTTTATACGGCGGAGGGGATCGTGCGGGCGGTGGAGTGCGGGGTGCATTCGCTGGAACACTGCAACCTGATCGATGCGGAGGCCGCGCGTTTTGCCGCGCAGGGGGGCGCGGTGGCGGTGCCGACGCTGGTGACCTACGAAGCGCTGGCCCAGGACGGTCCGTCGCTGGGGCTGCCCGCGGCATCGGTGGCGAAGATCGAAACCGTGCGCAAGGCGGGGCTGGAGAGCCTGTCGATTTTGAAAGAGGCGGGCGTGACGATGGCGTTCGGGACGGATTTGCTGGGGCCGACGCACGTGCGGCAGTGCGAGGAATTTGCGATTCGGGCGCGGGTGCTGACAGCCCAGGAGATTCTGGCGAGCGCGACGACGGTGGGTGCTGAGCTGGTGGGAATGAAGGGGCGGCTGGGCGTGGTGGCGGAGGGCGCGATCGCGGATCTGCTGGTGGTGGATGGATCGCCGCTTGAGGATGTCACGGTTCTTGCCAATCCGAAGAAGAATTTGCTGTTGGTGATGAAGGAGGGCGCTGTCCACCTGCGCCGGTCGATCTAACGCCCCCCCTTTTGTGTCACAAAGCCTGCAAGGGCAATTGCTGCCCGGTTAGCTGACCCAGCTGGGCCGGCCACTGTCTGGCCTGCGCGATCGAGATGATATGCAGGATGAAGAACAGGGGCACAGCGAAGGTCGGGATCAAGCTCATCGGAAGCACCGTCATCGCGCTGGTAGCGATTCCGTGAGGGTCGATGATACTGGCGAGAGTTCCCAGGGTCACGGCGGTTACCAGATCGGCCATGCCTAACAGCTGCCAGACGATGAAGCTGGTGCGATGACGCGGAACGGCCAGCTTGAGGGCCACGAACGCTGCGGTGGCGCCGATGGTGATGTCGCCCCATCCTGCGGGCAGTGCGAAGATGCGCGGGAGGATGCCATAGGTGGCGAGGACGAGGAAGACGAAACCGCCGATCCTCCAGGACTGGACGAGGGTGAGCACCCGGGAACTGAGGGACAGGGTGAACTGGCGGAATGCCGGCGATGCGACGAACCAGACCAGGAACACAACGATGGGCATGATGGCCGCGAGGCCAAGGGGGAGTGGCGGCTGGCTGGGGCCGGTTTGAATCAGGTGCAGGGCTGACAAAGTGAGGGTAAGGACGAACCAGGCTCCTATGAGCCAGGAGGTGAGCTTTGCGTAGTTTTTCATGACGGATCTCCTTAATGGGTGAATGCCGAGGCGACTTCGTGGGTGAGGTGCAGAAGGCTGTCCCAGCGCTTGTCGCCGAGCTGGGCGCGCAGTTTCGTCTGCACTTTTTCCCAGGCGGGCGTGGCGCGGTTGAGCTTCTCTTCTCCGCTTTTGGTGAGGCACAGACGACGTTCGCGGCGGTCTTTGCCGTAGCGTTTCGCGATCCAGCCGCGGCGGTTCATGGTTTCGAGGGTGCGGGTAAGCGTGGTGCTGTCGATGGCCAGAATCCGTCCGAGGACGCCCTGGGAGACTTCTCCGGCGAGCGAGAGGGCCTGGAGGAGGGTGAACTGTGTTGCCTTGAGACCCAGCGGGCGAAGCGCGTCCTCGTAGAGCTGGGTGAGGGCGCGAGAGGCGCGGCGCAGATTCGCGCACATACAGGGCAGAGCCGGGATGGAGCGCTCGTTCATGGAACAATAGATGCATATACATCTATTAAACGATTCAGAAAATCGGCGAAGTTTCGCTTGCGCGGGTTCGTAGAGAGGTGGGGAGCCTACTGCTTGTTGACGTCGACGTAGTAGTGGTCGGTGTCGACGGTGAAGACTTCTTTTGACACCGACGTCTGCATTGACTGCCACTTCGTGGTGGGGCGGATGATCTGCCAGTGGTCGGGCGTGCCGACGCGGATGGGCATGGCGAAGTCCTCTTCGTCGGCGCGCCATTTGTACATGACCATGCCAGGGGCCTCGCTGAAGAGGAGCTCGAGGCGCGGAATCTGCGCGTGGCGCAGGTACTGATTGAAGATGGGCGTGAGGTTCATGCCGGTGTGCTGGTTGCAGTACGCGACGATGTCCTCGGTGAGGATGTTCTGATATTTGAAGTGCTGATAGAGGTCGTGGAGTAGTTTCCACCAGGCGGCGTCGTTATTGACGACGCTGCGCAGGGTGTTGAGCATGAGCGCGCCTTTGAAGTACTGATCTTCAGGCGGCTCGGCGTTGACGCCGCGTTCGCCGACGATGGGGCGGAGGTTGTGGATCTTGGGCTTGTAGCCGCTGAGGTATTTGATGGCGTCGTCTTTGCCCCAGCGATATTCAACGTAGAGGGATTCGAGGTAGGTGGTCCAGCCCTCGTGGATCCACATGTCGGCGGGATCGGCGGCGGTGATGCTGTTGCCGAACCATTCGTGGCCGCTTTCGTGGATGATGATGAAGTCGAAGCGTGGGCTGATGCCGACGCCGGTCCAGTCGCGACCGAGGTAGCCGTTTTCGAACAGGTTGCCGTAGGTGACGGCGCTTTGGTGTTCCATGCCGGAGTAGGGTGCTTCGATGAGTTTGTAGCCATCCCTGGCGAAGGGGTATTCGCCGAAATAGTGCTGGTAGGCCTCGAGCATGCCTTTGGCCTGGGCGAACTGGGTTTTGGCTTTGTCGAGGTCGGCGGGCAGGGCGTAGAAGTCGAGCGGCACGTCGCCAAGGCGGTCGCCGAAGTGGACATAGTCGCCGATGTTGAGGGAGACATCGTAATTATTGATGGGGTAGGAGACGTGCCAGTCCCAGCGCGTGTATCCGTCGCCCAGATCGGTCTTGCCGACGAATTTGCCATTGGAGACGTCGACGAGGTTGTTGGGAATTTCGACGCTGATGTCCATGTTCTCGACTTCGTCGCGCCACTGATCTTTGTTGGGCCACCAGATGCTGGCGCCGATGCCTTCGCAGGCGGTGTTGATCCAGGTATGGCCGGCGGGATCGGTTTTGAAGGTGATGCCGCCGAAGCGGCCGGTGGTACGGGGATTGCCGGAGTAGTAGAAGTCGATGGAATAGACCTGGCCGGCGTGCAGGGTCTGCGGGAAATCGATGAAGACGGCGCCTCCCGTGTCGCGCTGGTATTTGAGCTCGGTTGGGCCGTAGAGGATTTTGTCGACGTCGAGCGGCTCCTGGAGATCGATCTGGATGCGGGTGCCGTCTTTGAGCATGCGGAAGCGGATGGTGTTTTTGCCCTTGAGCGATTTGTCGTCCGGATCGACGCGGACGCTGAGGTGGTAATAGAGGAGGTCGTTGTTGACGCGGAAGGGTCCGTAGGCGCCGCGGAGCATGGCGGCGCGGTCGGGGAGCGGGGCCGCTGCGTCGATGGGGCGGAC
>JBAVUB010000517.1:0-8183 GCA_049696575.1 Acidobacteriaceae bacterium
GCGTGTGCCCGCCAAACGCATTCCCCAACTCATTCAGCCCGAACGGATCCGGCAACGGCAGCCCATCGCGCCGCGCCTTCGCCGTCTGGTGCGCGTCGAACACCTGATACAACACCCACGCGCCCACGAAAATCCCGAACATCCCGTAGTGCTCGGTGATCGAGATCAGCACAACGAACACCAGCACGTGCACAATGGCCTTGATGTACTGCCCGTTGTACATTGCCCCGACGCCAGGAATGAACCCCAGGATCGTTGCTGTTCCAGGATTCGGTGCGCCCATCGGCGGCGGCGCATATCCCGGTGGATAGGCCCCCGGTGCCCCTGGCGCACTCGTTGTGCCCGTCACCCGCGCCGCCAGGCATGGCTCGCAAAAAACATTGCCCTGCACCGTGCGCTCGCATTGCCCGCACAAGGGCTTCCCACAGTGCTGGCAAAAAACGGTTGCCGCCGTATCGGGATGATTCGCGCAGTTCATACCAGGCTCCCTTCCACGTACCCGACGGCCTCAGCCGCCTCCTGCAGCCCGGTTTCTGTTTCACCCAGGGAAATGAACCTTCCAGTTCCAACTGACACCCCTACCTCTGCTGCCTCTTCGCTTTTTTCTGTGCTCGCTGCTCGCAGTTCCGCTCGCAGCCCGCTCTCTTCCGAATGCTGACCACGGAACACAGAACGCTCGTCCGCACTGTCTTCTGAATGCTGATCGCTGAACGCTGAACGCTGTTTGGCGTTCAGCTCTGATCCCCGCTCCGGCGCCGCAGTAGCACTGCCATTCTTCCCGCCCGGCTTCTGCTGCTGCTGATTCGCCGGCTGCTGCTGTTGCTGCTGCGGCTGCGTCTCCACATCCCGCCGCAGCTCCCGCATCCGCGACTGCAGCTGATAGAAGAACCGCATGTTGTCGTAGTACCGCACCACCGATCCCCGCGCCGTGAAGAACTCCCGTGACAGCGTGCTCCCGATCTGCGACGGCCGCAGATCCGCCAGCCGCAGGTTGCCCCACTTCACGCCCACCAGATTCAGCGTCAGCGCGATCGAGAAGAATGCCATCGCCACCGTCATCAGCAGCCGCGTCTCGTGGAAGTTCCGGTGCCACGGGGTAGCCATCGCCACAGCCCCGCCGCTCGCTCCTGCCGCGGCGATCACCGGCAGCGGCACACTGCCCGCTCCCACCGTCTGCTCCAGAATCTTCGCGATCAGCCCTGCCGGAATCTCCGGCTCTGTGTGCAAATACCCCAGCCACTCCCGTCCCTGCTTCGAGTGCGCCAGCAGATCGCCGCAGTTCGCGCACGTATCGCTGTGCGCTGCGAACGCGGCCGCCTCCCGCGCCGGCAGCAGTCCGTCCAGCGCATCCGTCAGCTGAGCTTCCCACTCCTCACACTTGAGGGTCGAGCCCGGCTTTTGTCCGAATTTGCTCTCGTCCGCCACCTAAACCACCTGCCCTTTATTACGTTCCAGTAAACGAGCCAGTTCCGCCCGTCCCCGGCTGATTCGCGACTTCACGGTACCTTCGGGTATCCGCAAAACCTGCGCGATCTCCTTGTAATCCATGTCCTGCAGATCCCGCAAAATCACCGCTTCCCGCAGCTCCGGCGAAATCCGCGTCAGCGCTTCCTGCACCATCTTCTCGATTTCCTTCTGTACCGCCCGATCGTGCTGCGTGGGGCCCTTATCCGCCAGCCGCTGCAGCAGCGGCATATCTTCGTCGCCCTCCCAGCCCGCGTCCATCGAGTCCGTCACCCGCTGCGCCCGCGACCGCCGGAAATGATCCACCAGCAGGTTCCGCGTCATGGTCGTAAGCCACGTCTGAAACGTCCCGCGCGCCAGGTCAAACGCCGCCAGGTTCCCGTACACCTTCAAAAAAACTTCCTGCGTCAGATCCTCGGCGTCCGTCGTCGATCCCGTAAACCGGAAACACAAACCATACACCCGCCTGTGATGCGCTTTCACCAGCTCGGTCCAGGCAAAGGAGTCGCCTTTCAGGCACCGCTCCACCAGGACCTGCCACTCCCCTTCCACAGGCTTCTCCCCAATGCGTTCGTGCTCTTTGCGCTGCCAGCGTTCCGCCGGCTTGCGCTCGTCTCCACCCGGCGCCCGGTATTGCCCCGGCCTCGCTTCCTCCGCCCGGGCTGCTCCCCGATCCGCAGGTCGTGCCGACGGGAATCCCATCATTCCCAGATTCCACGGGATGGTTCCAGCGCTCATGGGCAATCATACGCAGCCGAAGGCCCCGGAGTTCCAAAAAAGACCCGCATGGCGGGTCGTTCTGAACGACACCGAGCAAGCGTAGCGCTGCGAGGGAGCCGAAGGACCCCTTTCCACGACAGTAGCTTCCCAATCGCCCTCGGCATCCTCCAATGAACAGTTAACCTCCGCGGTATCCGGTACACTGGCGATAAGGGCAGTTGCCGCAGGAACCGAGGAATACGGATGGCTCCACTTGATTTCACCAGTGTCTTGAAAGATGCGCCCGCCGGTGAGTGGATAGCCTTGTCCAAAGACGCGGAGAGAATCGTCGCCACCGCAAAGAATCTCGACGATGCAATCGCCCTGGCAAAGGCAAAGGGCGAAAATGACCCCATTATGATGAAGGTCCCTCCGGTCAGTGCGCTGGTCCTGTAGCGTGGACTTCCCCTACTTCATCATTCCAGCGAAGCCCGATGGCGCTTTCCCGGCCAGGACAGCGACAAGACGCCCCATCGTTCCGATTTTGCTCGAGAAAAACAGCCGGAGAATTACGACATGGGCGCTGGTCGATTCGGGGGCCGATTTCTGCCTGTTTCCCGCATCGATTGCAGGCGCTTTGGACATTAGCATCCCGAACCAGAACGCAAGTCCGTTCTCTGGCACTTCGGATTCTCCGCAGATCGCCTATTTTGAGACCGTCCGCGCGTCAATTTGGAACGGCGATCACAGCGAAGCGCCGATCATCTTCGACTTATACGCGGATTTCTGCTCCACGTTAGAGCACGTGGGACTCGGACTGCTCGGACGAGACGGTTTCTTTTCGAGGTTTAGCCTGTCTTTCGATTTTCGAAGCAACCTGCTGAGAGTCAATTAGTTACCCTGGCACTAATTGACTTGGCTAACCAAGAATCGGAGCAGCGGTGCGCCTACACTGATTCTAGCGCAGATTCTTAGGGGTGATTTTTAGGGCGGAATTCCTGGCCGCGTTTTCCTGGGATGCCCTGTAAGCGCGCTGCAATAGGGTTCCGTTTTTACGGTGTCAAGTAAATTGGTTGCGCTTAGGCGCAGAGTTTTGCAGAGTCGTATACGAAAGCGCAAACGGTTTGTCGGGGAGGGTTTGTCAACGTCCCGACTACAACCTCCGCGACCAGAACCCCGCCCGCGTCAAAACGATTGGGGAACTGCAGAAATCGCTGGCGCTCTATCCACCTGAGCTACGCCGGTTGTTATTCAGGATAGCTGCGTCCTGTGGGACGCGCAATGGGATAACAAATTGGCGTGGTTTAGTCATGTCAATTATCACCGTTACCCACACTTCCCCACTCCGGGTGCGGTGTAAGTCCGGCCTTTCCCGAGTAATGTCTCACAGGCATTTGGAGGAGTTGCAGAGCCAGCGGCCCTCAGCAATTACGCCGTAACGGCAAGCCGTAAGTCGACCGGCTGCACCCGCAGCGCCTCCTCGAGCGGCAACGGCTTGCTCAGGTAGAACCCCTGCGCCTTATCTACGCCCAGGCTGCGCAGCATCTCCAGCTCACCCGCCGTTTCTACCCCTTCGGCGCTGATGATGCTCCCGATGTCCCGCGCAAACGTGATCAGCGCCTTCGCCAGCGCCCGCCGGCTGTGGTCGGTGTCGATGCTCCTGGTCAGGCTGATGTCCAGCTTGATCATGTCCGGATGCAGGTTCACGATGTGCCGCATGCTGGCGTACCCCGCGCCCGCATCGTCAATCGCCAGCCGCAGTCCCCGGTCGCGCAACGGCTGCAGCGCGGACGCGAGCGATTCGTAATCGTCCACGATGGCGTGTTCCGTAATCTCCAGCAAAATGCGCCGCAGGTCCGCGCTCTCCAGCACCGGCGCCAGCTTCCCTGAACAGATCAGCCCCGGCGAAGCGTTGATGCCGAGAAAGCAGCTCCGGGGAAACCGTCCCAGGGCCGGAAGCGACTTCTCGATCGCCCGCAGCTCCAGCTCGTCCCCAAGCCCCACCTCATGCGCCATCGCGAACCACTGGTCCGGCGGCTGCTGCGGCTCGACATCGAACCGCGAAAGGCACTCCACCCCCGCCACCTCGCCGGTCCGCAGCCGGTACACCGGCTGATAAACCATCCGCGGAGCTCCCGCCGCCATCGCGTTCCTCACCTGGTCCGCGCGCCGCACCTGCGTCTCCTCCGCCTGCTCCATCTCCGAGATGCGCGTCGCCAGCACCTCCGCAAACGCCTGCAGCATCATTATCTCCCGCTCACCCAGCGTCAGGTCCGCTTCATGACTGAAGCAGCACAGCGTCCCATAAACTTCCCCGCTATCCAGCACGATGGGTACGCTCAGGTGCGACCCGATAGGGATCGCCGTCGTCTCCGGGATCGCCATCGCCGCCGGCACTCTCGATGTATCGGGAATCAGTTGTGGCAGCTCGCCGCGCACCACCCTGGCGCAATATCCCACTTCCAGCGGCAGCGCCTGTCCTGGCTGGATCGGCGGCGGCCCATCTGTATCCACATGCTCGAAGACCCGATCCGTTTCCCGGAAGTGCGCGATGAACGCCACATCCATGCCCAGGTACTTGCGCACCGTCCTGAGCACACGATCGACCCCGCCATATCCAACGCCATTGGCCAGGAGATCCGTGATGGGCTCGAAAGGCTGGGGCATGTCGATCGGAATCGTCATACCAACTCTGCCAGCGGACGATGTTCCATTAACCGCTTTGCCCACAACATCATAGCGACGACGGATTTGTCGATGCCCTGTTCGGGGGACCCGGTTACCTCAGTGCCACCGCCGCTTCGCCATTCCCCGTGAGCCTCACGTCTCCCCATAAACCGCTCGCAGCAAATCCGCTGCGAGCCGATGCATCGGCCGCAATAACGGAATCGCCGCCAGGCGCAGCGTCAGCACGATCATCTTCACCGTCTTATCGAACAGCTCCGCCGTCCGCCTCTGCCCCGGCGACCCGTCATACACCCAAAACAGGATGATCCCCATCTGGTAGAGCCACAGCAGCCGCGGCAAATACGGCGCAAGATTCTTTGGCAACCGGACCTTCGACTCCTCCACTGCCCGCGCAAAGAACCCTATGTCCTGCTCCCGCACAGGCCGCGTCTTCTCGCTGAACGGCGACAGCGGATGGGCCGGATCCGTATGCGCGCTCAACGCTCCCAGCAGTTTCCGGTTGGGAAGAAAATAGTCGAGTTTCGCCTGAACAATTCTCCGTAGCCACTCCTCGAACGTTCCAGGCTCCTCCAGCAACCGTTCCAGCGCGACCCGCAGCTCCTCCTGCGCTCGCTCGTAGAACGCCATCACAATGGCCTCCTTCGAGTCGAAGTAGTAATACGCCGCCCCCGTCGCTACCTCTGCCCGTGCAGCAATGTCCCGCATGGTCGCGCCCTCAAAGCCGCGCTCGCGAAAAATCTCCAGCGCGGCTTCGAGGATGCGCCTCCGCGTCTCCTCCGATTTCGGTGTCGCTCGTCGCGTCATAGCCATCACGATACGGCGGGTACCGGCGCAATGTCCCTCCGCCCCCGGAAAATCGCCAGAATCAGCACATTGAACGCGTGCAGAAATCCCAGCAGCAGCAGAAAGAATCCCAGCTTCGTCGCCATTACACTGGCCACATCGACCGCTGTTCTATATTGCACGTCGGTGCGGAACGTCACCGCCACATACCCCGCGCTCACCAGATAAAAGCCGATATCCAGTAACCGCGCTACCGCCCCCGCCAGCTCCCGCCTGTCCCGGAATGCGTCGTGCAGAAAAACATCTCCCGCCCAGTGCAGAACCAGAGCCAGCCCCGCGATCAGCACCCCGCACGCAATCGAATACAACACGTAATAGTCGGTCTGATACATAGCTTTCTCCTCCTTCACTGCGCCACATAGCCGGAAGCAACGCTTCCCAGCGACCGCCGCCGCATCCGCGCCAGCACAAACATGTTGAAGAAATGCATCCCGCCCAGGATCAGCAGCACCACTCCCAGCTTCGTGCTCTCCAGCTCGATCACCTGCCGGAAATCCGTCAGCGCAGCGCTGGTCTTCAGAGCCAGCGCGATGTACCCGATGTTGATCAGGTAAAAGCCCACCACCAGCAGCTTGTTCACCGAGTCCGCCAGCTCGGCGTTGCCGTGGAAAGCGTCCAGCAGAAAAATGCGTCCGCCGCTGTGCAGCGTGCGCGCCACCCATACCGTCAGCACGATGCTGATGGCCAGATAACTGAAGTAGCAGCCGGCGATGTACATAAGCTCCTCCTGAAACCAGATTTGAACGTGTTCAAAACAACAATAACGCCGCCCCTTCCGAAATGCAAGACATTTTTGAACAAGTTCAATAACTTTGCCCGACAAACAGCCTCAACCACAAACCTCGTCCTGTCAGCGATCTTCGAGTGAGTACAACTGGTACATCAATATATGTACATATGTGCTAAGATCTCCCCATGGAAGTCCCTATCTCCCAGTTCCGCCGCGACCTCTTCCAGCTCGTCGAGCGCTCCGCCCAGGGTGAGCCGCTCACCATTACCCACCGCGGCCGCCGCTTCCGCATCGTTCCCGAGTCTCCCGCCAGCACCGGCCTCGAGGCGATCACCCCGCTCCAGATCGTCAACCCCAACGGTCCCGGCCTCGACGACTCCGCCTGGAAAGAAGAAATGATGCGCGAGTGGGAAAGCGACTTGGCTGATCTGTGATCACCTATCTCGACACCAGTGTCGCCGTCTGGCTCGCTCAGCGATCCCTCGACCGCATCAGCCCCGCCGCTCTCGACCACCTCACCCAGGCCGCGGACCGCCGCCTCTCCCCCGCCGTTCTGCTCGAGCTCCAGTTCCTCAGCGAAATCGGCCGCCTTCTCCTCCCCGCCGCCGATATCCGCCGCAAGCTCGAAGCCGAATTTGCCGTCACCGTGTGCGACTTCAGCTTTCCCCTCATCGCCGAGACCGCGCTCACCGAAAACTGGACCCGCGACCCCTTCGACCGTCTCATCACCGCGCACGCCCGCGCCAATGCGCTCGCCTGGCTGGTCACCTCCGACCGTCGCGTCCGCGAGGCTTACCCCCGCGCGCTCTGGTAGCTCTTCATCCCCTCGACGCTCCACTTCGTAACAGAATCCTTGCCCCCCTGGTTCCCCTCTTCTACCTTCATCCGCATGCAAGCCCGCACGCATTTTCCGCACCGCTTTGTCCTCGCCGCATCCCTGCTTCTTCTCTCTGCCGTCGCCGCCGCGCAGGACGCGCCTCCGCCCACCCAGGCCTTCCCCCTCACCGACGCCTCCGCCCTCGTCGAGCAGGGCGTCAAAATACAGCCCGCGGAGTATCTCGGCCGCAAAGCCGTCCGCCTCAACCGCAACGTCCCCGACAGCGATGGATTTGCCATCGTCAAAGGCACAAATTTCCGCGACGGCTCCATCGACGTCGACCTCGCCACCGTCCCCGTCCAGCCTCCTGGCGGCGCGCGCCCCGGTTTCGTCGGCATCGCCTTCCGGATCGGCCAGGACCCCTCTCACTACGATTGCTTCTACCTCCGCCCCGGCAATTCCGTCGCTGACGATCAGGCCCGCCGCAATCACTCCGTCCAGTACGTTTCCTCGCCCGGCTACGGCTGGGAAAAGCTCCGCCGCACCTGGCCTTTCATTTACGAATCCTGGACCGACCTCCAGCCTCTCGCCTGGACGCATCTTCGCCTCGAAGTCCATGGCCGCAAGGCCACGCTCTATGTCAACGGCTCGTCGCACCCCAGCCTCGTCGTCGACGGCCTCAAAGGCAACGAGCTCGACGGCCCCATCGCGCTCTGGACCTATTCCGAGGAGGACACATATTTCTCCAACCTGAAGATTGAAAACGCCCTACCCGCCCCCATTCAGAATGGCGGCGAAATCGCCGGATCCTGGGACGCGGCCTTCCTCACCGATGCTGGCGGATTCCCCGGCACCCTCAAGCTCGTTCGCCAGGATTCGAGCGTCGCCGGCATCTACTCCGGCCCCCTCGGCCCCGATCAGCCCGTCTACGGCACCTGGCGC
>JBAVUB010000518.1:0-12423 GCA_049696575.1 Acidobacteriaceae bacterium
ATTCTGCTGGTACTGGCGCAGGTGAACAAGCTGCGGCGGCGCCTGAGCGAACAGGCGGAGGCTCTGCGGAAGGCGTCGGAAACGACGCAGGCCATCAGCGATCTGTCCCGATCGATGCTGCAGGTAGCGGCCCAGCGGCCGTTCGATCCGCAGATGCCGGTGCGCGGGACCGAAGAGATCGGCGAGCTGGTGGACGGGTTCAATGCGATGCTCTCGGAGCTGCAACGGCGCGACCGCGCAAAGAGAGACGCCGAAGCCAGACTGCAGCATATGGCGCTGGTCGACGATTTGACCGGTTTGCCGAATCGCCGGCTGCTGACGGATCGGCTGTCGCACAGCGTGGCCAAGGCGCGGCGCGAGAACCGGAAGGTAGCGTTGCTCTATATCGATCTGGATGGATTCAAGCTGGTCAATGACAGCCTGGGTCATGGCGTGGGCGACGTGCTGCTCGGCCAGGTGGCGCAACGGATGAAAACGCGTTTCCGCCAGTCGGACACGCTGGCGCGCATTGGCAGCGATGAGTTCACGCTGATCCTGGACAACGTACAAAACCGAGCGGATGCGGAAAGCGCGGCCGAGAGCGCTCTGGAGGTGCTGAAGGAGCCTTTCGAAATCGAGGGCCATTCGCTGCGGATGACCGCCAGTATCGGGATCAGCCTCTTTCCGGACCACGGAAAAGAGGGCGGGCAGATGCTGCGCCAGGCCGACTGTGCGATGGTCGCCGCCAAACGGAACGGGAAGAACCGCATCGTGGCGTTCGGTGACGGACTGGGCAGCGCGGCGCGGGAGCGTCTGATGCTGGAGGGCGAGCTGCGGCGCGCCATCGAAGAGGGCGAAATCAGGGTTCATTACCAGCCCGAATTCGACCTGGCCACAAATACCATCGTGCGTTTCGAGGCGCTCGCGCGCTGGGCTCATCCGACGCTGGGACCGATTCCTCCGTTGAGCTTCATCCCGGTCGCCGAGGAGAGCGGACTCATCGTTCCCCTGGGCGCGTATGTGATGGAGCGGGCCTGCGAGGACGCAGTGACGTGGCAGCGCAAAGCCGGCAGACCCATCCAGGTCGCGGTCAACGTTTCCAGCGTTCAGTTTGCGCGGGACTCATTTCTGGAAGACGTGGAGGAGATTCTGCATCGCACCGGGCTCAGACCAACGCTGCTGCAGCTCGAACTGACTGAGTCCGCGACGCTGACGGGCGTGGAGCGGGCCGCCGATCTGATCCGAAGGCTGACGGGCCGAGGCATCGGCGTCGCTATGGACGACTTCGGGACCGGCTATTCGTGCCTGAGCTACCTGCCGAAGCTGTTCCTCGATGCGCTGAAGCTGGATCGCTCTTTCGTGACCGAGCTGGCAATGCGCCAGGAAACCCGAGCCTTCGTTCAGTCGATTCTGTCGATGGCCCACAATCTGCACATGAGAGTGATCGTGGAGGGCATCGAAACCCGGGAACAGCTGGAACTGATGAAGGCGCTGGGCACGAACGAGGCGCAGGGGTACCTGCTGGGCAGGCCGACTCCCAATCCGATGGAACAACTCGCGTGGGGCGGGGGCGTCGTGACCACTCGCGAGCGCGAAGTAGAGGCGGTTTCGTAGGACCGTGAACGCTATGGTCCAGATCACTCCAACGCGACGTAAAAGCTGCGCATGGCTGAGCGCCAGTCTGTGGGCGGCGGCGATCCTGGTGGCGGCGATGCTGGCCACCCAAACCACTTTTGCGCTTGAACCAGACAAGGCCATCACCCAGTACATGCAAACATCCTGGACCAGCGAGTCCGGGCTGCCGCAGAACTCCGTCCAGGCCATCACGCAAACGGCGGATGGCTATCTGTGGTTCGGAACGCAGGAAGGCTTGACCCGCTTCGACGGCGCGCACTTCACCACCTACACGCGCCACAATGGCCACGGCCTCGCGTCGAGCTTTATTCAGGCACTGGCGGCCGGCCGCGATGGCAGCCTGTGGATTGGAACCGACAGCGGGCTCAGCCACTATCTGCCAACCACCGCGGGGGGACCTGAAGGCGTATTTGCAACTCTGACAACGAAGGATGGCCTGTCAGGCAACAACATCGCGACGCTCTGCGAGGATCGCGAGGGCGGCCTGTGGGTCGGCACCAGCCGAGGGCTCAACCGGTTGGTCAATGGGCACGTGCAGAACTGGACCCCCAGCGACGGTCTGGCCGATGTCGCGATCCACACGATGACGCTCGATGCCGGCGGGACGCTGTGGGTCGGAACCGCAAAAGGCCTGTCGCGCTTCGAGCACGGCCGCTTCAGGAGCTTTACCATTCGCGACGGACTGCCAGGCGATGACATCGTCGCCCTCGCGCCGGCTCAGGATGGCACTCTCTGGATCGGGACGCAGGCGAACGGGGTGGCGCAAATCCGCAACGGCCACATCTCGGTTTTTCCGCAGCGTCTGCCGTGGAACGAAATTGCCGCTCTGCTCGTCGATCATGACGGCGCGCTCTGGATCGCCTTCGACCGGCACGGAATCGCTCGCCTCTACCACGGCAAACTGGATTTCTATGACGTCTCGCGCGGATTGCCCAGCGACCGCTGCGACCAGGCTCTTTTCGAGGACCGCGAAGGCAGCCTGTGGATAGGTTTCCTCGACACCGGAGCGGCGCAGCTTCGCGACGGAAAATTCACAGTTTTCGGCACGCCGGAAGGACTCACGGGCAATTACACGGGCAACGTGCTGCAGGCGCAGGACGGCACCATGTGGATTGGCGCCGATGATAACGGCCTCGATCATCTGCTCCCCGATGGACGGGTCGAAGTCTGGGGTCCGCAAAAGGGGCTGCCCAACCAGGCTGTTTATTCCATGGTGCAGACGCGCGACGGCGATCTGTGGGTTGGATACCGACGCGGGACCATTGCCCGGATCCACAAAGGACGGGTCTGGATCTATCACGACCCGCAGGCCGGCGATTCTTCGGTGAACGCTCTTTTTGAGGACCGTGACGGCACTCTGTGGATTGGATTCGAGGGAAAGGGCCTCGCGCGCTTCGATCACGGCTCGGTTCGCCACCTGAGCGAAACCGGGCGCATCGACTCCCTCGCAGAGTCCACCGACGGCGCGCTTTGGATTGGTCTCGACGGGGACGGCGCCCAGCGCGTCTTCCGCGGCGAGACTACGGCCTACACGACCACCAACGGACTGCACAGCGATCACGTGATGAGCCTGTATGCGGATCCCGATGGCAGCATGTGGGTGGGGATGCAGAGTGGCGGCCTTAGCCACATCCGCGCCGGTCACGTATTCACCTGGACGCCGGATCAGGGCATTCCCGATACGTCGATCGGTTCGATCATCGGAGATGACGACGGCAACCTCTGGTTTGGCGGCGATACCGGCATCTTCCGCATCGCGAAGACCGAGCTGAAGCAATCGGAGGGGCGTCCCGAAACGGCGCTGCATCCTGTGCTGTACGGCACCGCCGACGGTCTGCGCACGCGCGAGACGCTGTACGGCAGTATGCCGTGCGTCTGGAAGAGCCGCGACGGCCGCCTCTGGTTTGGGACCATCGAGGGCGTGGCGGTCATCGATCCGGTTCACATCCCGGTGAACACCGTTGTGCCGCCGGTGTGGATCGACCGCATCAAGCTTGACTCGCGCAGCATCCCTCTCACCGACCACATCCGGCTTGGTCCTGGCTCCGGCAACCTGGAAGTTTCTTTCAGCGCCCCCAGCTTTGTGGCGCCGCAGCGGGAACACTTTCGCTACCGGCTGATCGGTTTCGATCCGGACTGGAACTATTCCGGCGGACGCCGCAATGCGTGGTACACCAACCTGCCTCCCGGCTATTACACATTCACGGTGCAGGCGGAAAACAACGACGGCATCTGGAGTCCGACGGGAGCGTCGTTCAGCTTTTCGCTGCGGCCGCCTCTGAGCCGCACTCCGGCGGCTTACGCGTTCTATGCCCTGCTCGCTCTGCTGCTGACATGGGGCATCATTGCTTTTCGCACCCGCAGCCTGATGCGCCGCCAGCAGGAGCTGACGCGCATTGTGGCGGAACGCACAGCGCAGCTCGAAGCGGAAAAGGCGGCTCTGGAGGCCACGCGGCGGGAGCTGCACATTCAGGCGACTCACGATTCCCTGACCGGGATCTTCAACCGCGCGGCCATGCTGGAGCACCTGCAGCGAGAAATCGCGCGCGCCACCCGCGATCGGACGCCGCTGGGCGTTCTGATCGCCGACCTCGACCACTTCAAGAGCCTTAACGACAATTACGGCCACCTTTGCGGCGACGATGTGATCCGGGAATCCGCCGAGCGCTTCCGCTCGACGATGCGCGGGTATGACATTGTCGGACGCTACGGCGGAGAAGAATTTCTCATCCTTTTTCCCGGCTGGGATCCGACTCCTGCGACCAGCCGCGTCAACGATCTGCTCGATTCGATCCGATCCCGGCCATTCGAGATTGGGGAAAACAGGATCCGCCTTACCTGCAGCATCGGTGTTGCTACCTTCCGCCCGGAAATGGATTCTCCGTCGATCCGCGAAGTCCTCAGCCGCGCCGATACGGCGCTCTATGTCGCTAAGAACTCCGGGCGCAATTGCGCAAGCTTTGAGGCGCGCTCACCGTCCAGCCGCAGGGCGCGTGTGGAATCCATCCAAAGTTCCACGGTCGGCAGCGAAAGCTAGACCGGCACGAGGGAGCTCACCGGTTTCTTTTGGCTTCGAGGACTTATCCGGCTTTCATCAGCACGGTGAGGCAGTTCACCGCCTGATCGAGTTCGGCAACGGGCACGCATTCGCGGCTGCTGTGCGCGGTGCGCATATCGCCGGGACCGAAGACAATGACTTCCTCGGCGAGCGGTGAGAAGATGCTGGCTTCGGAACCAAACGGGATGGAGATCGCAGGCCGGCCGGCAAGTGCTTCCACGGTCCGCACCAGTGGCGCGTTGGCTTCTGTTTCAAAACCCGGCTGTTGGCGCAGCAGCTTGATCTCGGCCCGAAAAACGGGATTCGACCTTTGCAGGCGTTCGATAACTTTCTCCGTGGCTTCGAACACGGCGTTCGACGACTGGCCCGGAATCGGCCTCCACTCCAGCTGAAATCGGCACACGCCGGGGACGATATTCTTTGCCGTGCCTCCTTCAATCGTGCCGATGTTCACTGTGGTGTACCCGGGTTCGAAGAAGCTGTGCGTCTCCCTGGCAAGCTGCATGGAAAACTTCTCGATGGCTGAGATCAACTTTGCCGCGCTGTAGATCGCAGAGACTCCCTGCTGCGGGTGGGCGCTGTGCGCCTCTTTTCCCCACACCGTGATTTCGGCCAGGCAATAACCTTTGCCGGCCCGCGCCGGGTGCAACGACGTTGGCTCGCCGATGACCATTCTGCGCGACCGCAAGGCGTTGTCTGCCACGAGGCTCGAGGCACCAAGACAACCAATCTCTTCTTCCGCGGTCAGCACGAGACGGAGTCCGTTTGGCAGCTTCGACGCATCGCTTTGGGAAATCGCCGCGAGCAGGCATGCGAGAAATCCCTTGACATCGCAAGCTCCGCACCCATGCAGGTTTCCGTCTTTCAGGAGGGGATCGAGTGCAGCCGTCCATTCTGACGCATAAGGAACCGTATCGGTGTGGCACATGAAGACGAGGTCGACATCACGGTTGGCGAGGTCTTGTCCGGGAGGCGCGGCGATGAGGTTCACCTGCTCGACGCCTGCCGCACTCTTATACGGCGACTCCAACGGGGACCAGCCCACGCTCTGCAGAACGCGCGTTGCATATTCCACCAGCGGCCGATTGGACACCGCTGAATTGGAAGGGATCCGAATCAGGTCGGACAGAAATTCGACGATGGATTTCATCGCGCTGCTCCGGTCGAGTCACGCCAGACCTTCGCGTGAACCTCTTCGTAACGGGAGACGATTTCCTCCTGCGCCGCGTGTCTGCCATCGCGAACGATGAGCTTGCCGTTCACGGCCACGTCGCGAATGGCGGTGCGATTCATGCCGAAAACGACAAGCGGCAGCAGATCTTCCGCGGAGCTTCCGGCGATCGCCACGTCGCGCAGATCGACGGTAAAAAAGTCGGCGTAGGAATCCGCAGCCAAGGTTCCCGAGGGCACAGCCAGTGCGTGGGCACCGTTCACTGTCGCGCAGTCGAAGAGGCGCGCCGCTAGCCCCTGTTCTCCGATCTGATCGAGGATGGCGCGCTGTTGATTCGTTAGCCGCAGATGGTAGTCCAGCTCGCGCGCGTCTTCGAGCGGATCGATCTGGGCCTGGCTATCGGATCCGAGCGCCACGCGAACCCCGGCCTTCATCACCTGGTCTGCTGCGAGGATCCCATCGCCCAGGTTGCGCTCCGTCGTCGGACAGGAGCAAATCGTGGCGCCCGCACCCGCGAGCACCGCCGTTTCGTCGGCGCTGATATGGATGGCGTGCACCGCGGTAAAGTCCGGCCCAAGCAGCCCAGCTTCGCCCAGCAGTGCAACGGGAGTAGCGCCGTATTCGCCGAGGCACGCCTCGTTTTCCGCCACCTGCTCGGCCATGTGCATGTGCAGCGGCAGCTTTTTGTCACGGGCCCAGGCTGCAATCTCACGCACATCATCGAGCGGCACAGCACGAATGCTGTGCGGTGCAACCCCGAGGCGCACGTCGGCCGACCCGGCCGGATACTCCCGGGCCAACGCGTCCATATTGGCGAGGAACTCCGGCGTCGTCTCGAAGAAGCGCGTCTGACCGGGATCGTGCGGCAGCTGGAACCCGGAGCGCAGATAGGCGCTCCGCAACAGCACGATGCGGATGCCGACCGATTGCGCGGCCGCGATCACCTGCCTGCTGAGCAGATTTGGATCGTCGTACCGTCGGCCGTGCGGGTCAGTATGCAGATAGTGGAATTCGCCGACGGTTGTCGTGCCGGAAAGAACCATTTCCAGGAAGGCCATGCGCGCGACGTCGTACACCTGCTGGGGGTCCAGCTGGGCCGCCGCGTGATACATGGTTCCGCGCCACGACCAGAAATCCTTGCCGCTCACGGCTCTTGATTCCGATTTGCCCCGGATGAGCCGCTGAAACGCGTGCGAGTGCACGTTGACGAAGCCGGGCAGCAGCGCTTTGCCGGGCAAATCGACGACCGTGTCCGACGGCGTGTGCGCCGCCGTGATTGCAAGCACCTGTCCGTTGTCGCCAACCAGCAGACCGGCATTGCGCAGGAAGGCACCGTCGGCGAACAGGAGTTCCGGACGGTAGAGCGTGGTCATCGCCCCGTCCCTTCGGCCACGGACTCAATTCTCATGACGCGACCCTTTCGCCTCGGATCCAGACTTCGCCCACCGGATTACTGCCGAGGGTGTAGACCAGCTCGCGCCAGTCTGCCCCCTGCAGCACGAGAAAGTCTGCCGGGAGTCCCGGTTCGATGCGTCCGGCGTTGGTCAATCCCAGCGCGCACGCGGCATTCGCGGTTCCGGCGAGCAGCGCTTCCTGCACCGTGAGTCCGTTCAGGCGCACCGCGAGCGCCAGTGCCATCGCGGCCGAGAAGAGCGGGCTCGATCCAGGATTGAGATCGGTCCCGACTGCGACCGCTGCTCCGGCATCGATCAACGCACGCCCCGGAGCCGGCGGCAGACCCAGGTGCAGCGATACTCCAGGGAGAATCGTGGCGATAGTCGGGCTGTCAGCCATGGTTGCAACCTGCTCCGCGCTGCACGCCTCCAGATGATCGACGCTGAGCGCGGCCAGGCGCAAGCCAAGTTCGAGTCCGCCAACGCAGTTGAACTGGTCGGTGTGGAGTTTGATGGCCAGGCCGTGCTGTTGGGCGCAGTTCAGCATCGTCTCCGCCTCCGCCGCACTCCAGGCTTCTTTCTCGACGAATACGTCAACGGCTGCAGCCAGCTTTTGTCGCGCCACTTCCGGGATTAAGGTCTGACAGACGTCCGACACATAGGCTGCCCGCTCCAACGCAGTTTTGGGAGGAACATGAATCAGAAGCGTGGAAGCGATGCGCGCGCGCGTAGTGGTGGCCAGATTGCGGATCACCTGCAGCATTGCGATCTCAGCCTCGGGCTCAAATCCGTACCCGGATTTCACCTCGATGACCGTCGCGCCGGATCGCAGGAGAGCATCGATGCGGGGCTTCGCGAGCGCGAGCAACTCGTCGGGCGAGGCCGCGGCCGTTGCGCGAATCGTGCTCCAGATCCCGCCGCCAGCCGCCAGAATGCGTTCATAAGGCACACCGGAAATGCGCGCATCGAAGTCCGCCAGACGATCGCCGGCCCACACGGCATGCGTGTGGGGATCGACTAAGCCCGGAACCACGGCGCGATGCTGCGCGTCCAGGATTGCCGCGGCTTCCCCTCCCCATTCCGCTTCACGTCCGGCCCAGAGAATCGTGCCGTCGCCAATGGCCAGCGCCGCTTGATCGACAACTTTAAGCTGTCGCATCGCTGCGCCGTGCTTCGGCCCGGGACCTTCCGCCGTCACCAATTGCGCGATGCCTCGGATGAGCAGATCGGCTTTCATGGGAGGCTTGGCATATCCACGCCGCGCTCGCGCGCGACGCCGATCGCGCGTTCATAGCCCGCGTCCGCATGGCGCACCACGCCGAGAGCTGGATCGTTCTTCAGGCACAGCCGCAGGCGCTCCTCGGCTTCATCGCTGCCGTCGGCCACGGCGACCAGTCCCGCGTGCTGGCTGTAGCCCATGCCGACGCCACCGCCGTGATGGAAGCTCATCCACGAAGCGCCGCTGGCAATGCCGGTGGCGAAATTGAGGAGCGGCCAGTCGGACACGGCATCGGAGCCATCGCGCATCGCCTCCGTTTCGCGGAAGGGGCTAGCCACTGACCCGGCATCGAGATGGTCGCGTCCGATCACGATGGGAGCTTGCAGCCGCCCGTCGCGCACCATCTGGTTGAAGAGCATTCCGGCATGATCGCGTTGCCCATAACCGAGCCAGCAGATGCGTGCCGGCAATCCCTGGAACGCAATTTGGTCGGCGGCGTAGGTGAGCCATTGCGTCAGACGCTTGTCGTCGGGGAAAAGCTGGAGCAGCGCCTGGTCGGTCTTCGCGATGTCGGCAGGGTCGCCGGAGAGCGCGACCCAGCGGAACGGCCCACGCCCTTCGCAGAACGAGTCGCGAATGAAGGCAGGCACGAAGCCAGGGTAGGCAAACGCATCGGTCACTCCGGCGAGCTGCGCCTGGGTGCGCAGATTGTTCCCATAGTCGAAGGCGATCGCGCCTCGTTGCTGCATCGTCAGAATCGCCTGAACGTGCGCCACGATCGAGGTCCGCACACGCTCCATGTAGCGATCCGGCTGCTTCGCGCGGACCGTGTTTAGGTCTTCGTCGGCGCGGGCAATCGGCAGGTAGCCCCACAGAGGATCGTGAGCGCTGGTCTGGTCGGTTACCAACTCCGGCGTGAATCCCATCTCGACCATCCTCGGCAGAATTTCGGCCGCGTTGCCCATCAACCCGATAGACGCCGCTCGCCGCTCGGCTTTCGCCTCGCGCGCCATCGCGATCGCTTCGTCGAGAGAGCCGGTGGCTTTGTCGAGATAGCGTGTCTCCAACCGGCGCTGGATGCGGCTTGCGTCCACCTCAACACAGATGCTGACACCGCCTGCAAGTTTCACGGCGAGCGGCTGTGCGCCGCCCATTCCACCCAATCCCGCGGTGACGGTGATGGTGCCCGCCAGCGTGTTGTTGAAGTGACGTTCGGCGGCGGCTTGAAAGGTCTCGTAGGTTCCCTGAAGAATGCCCTGGGTGCCGATGTAGATCCACGAGCCGGCGGTCATCTGACCATACATCATTAGGCCGGCCCGATCGAGCTTGTCGAACTGTTCCCAGTTGGCCCAGTGCGGCACGAGATTCGAGTTGGCGATGAGAACGCGCGGAGCGAGGCGCTGCGTTTCCAGGACCGCAACGGGCTTGCCCGACTGAATGAGCAGCGTCTGGTTGTTTTCGAGACGATCCAGCGTCTCGACGATCTTGTGGAAGCACTCCCAGTTGCGCGCCGCCTTGCCGCGGCCGCCATAGACGATCAGTTCCGCGGGTTTCTCGGCGACTTCGGGATCCAGATTGTTCATCAGCATCCGCTTCGCGGCTTCCTGAATCCAGCCGCGCGCGGTTCGAGTGTTGCCGCGCGGCGCGCGAATCGGTTCATGCTGATTCATCGAGGTCCTTGGTCAACAGGAACATTCTCGGCGGTCCTGGAAGCGCTGCGCAAGTCAGGCGCGCTATTCCGCTGCCTTCTCCTTTTGGTCCTTCGGCTCTGTGGGCTCCGGCTTCGCAAACGGCGGTTGATCATATTTGTAGAGTGCGTTCAGGAAGAACTTGTAGGTCCCGTGCGACTGGCCGCGCCATTGCGGTTTGAATCCATAGAGAAAAATGCGTCCGCTTCCGTACGGCACTTCCAGCGCGGCGATCTTGTCCTCGATGGCTTCCGGGTGCAGCAGCAGCCCACTCTCCAGCGGATTGCTGTCTTTCGGATACCGGGCCAGCACCGCGCCGTGGAATCCAGCCTGCGTTGTGAAGGCCGGACCCTGCTCGAACATCACGATCGGCTCACTCGGCAATCCCCACGTCACAGGCCGATCGCCGGCGCCGAGTTCCACGCGGAGCAGCGCGCCGGAACAGAAGAATTTGTCGCTCTTCAGGTTCTCGAGCGCGTTCGTCACGGGGAGCGATAGCAGCGGAACCAGAGTGGCCGCTGTCTGATTGAAAGCGACGAGCGTTCCGCCGCGGCGGACAAACTCGCGGAGGTTGTCGATCCCCTCGTCGCCGAGCCCGCCGGAATATTGTCCCGGGACGATGCCTTCGCGGAAACCCTCCAGCATCTGCTGGCGGCGCATATCCGGCAGGATGATCACATCGACGCGATCGCGCAGACCGCCCGAACGCATGTCCGCGTTGTACAGACTGATGGGCGCATACCCGTACTGCTCCAGAATCCAGCGCGTCCAGCCCTCGTCGATCGAAGCATCCCAGGGACGATACAGTCCCACCCTCGCTTTGTGGACTGGAATTAGATGCTCTGGTGCTTTGTCAGCGGCGACCACAGAGATTGAGTACTTCTTCGATAAGTCACCGATTTTGGCGCGACTCACCCCACTTACTATGATCGCGCCTTTCTCCATTCCTTCGGACGTTTTGAATTCATCCTGCGCAAATCCCACGGAGCCGCCCGCAGCCAGCACATCATTGATTACGCGGAAACTCGAGTTAGACTGGTGGCTCAGAACAAAAGTGGCGCCACTTCCCTGCACCTCAGCCGGCGGCGCATCGAGGTCAGTTACTACCTTCAAGTGAGCCAGTTGCTCGTCGGTGATCGGATCGGTGATCGGGTCTACGCGCACGCCCATCTGCATGGGTAGTGTCCACCCGGTAACGTCATAGGGCAAATCCACCGGCTTCTGGCTTTCGTTGAACAGCGCCGCCGGATATCGCTGCACCTCGAACAGCTCCTTGGCCAGCGAGGTATACGGCTGGTTCATCAGAATTACCCACGAGCCAGCCGGATAATCGCGGTCATTGGCGAGGAATCCCGCCTGCGACTCACGAATCTCGATTCCGTTCTCCTGCATGATGCGGGCCAGCAACTGGCCCTCTGGCGCATCGGTTTGCACGCTGGGAATGACGTACGCAAACGGGGGTCCCTGCTCGAATCGCTTAATGTTGTCGCGCGCGGCCTGGTATCGGTTGTAGAGCAGCGTCTCGCGATAGCGGGCGGCTGTATCCAGCACCGACATTGACCCCGCTACCATGTAATCCACCGCGTCTTTTAATCGCCACCATCCGCCCTGCCAGGGTGTGGTGTACATGGTCAGTGCTTTCAGATCCTGCATGTCTTTCGGAAATTCATCGACGGTGTAGAAGCGCGGCGTGGCGTAACGATAAAGCGCGGTCTCCGTGAAGAAGGAGATTTCATTGCGGAACGAACCAGCATAGTCGACAAACCCTGGATACCAGTTATCGAACTGCGACTCGCTGATCGCACCCGGCATCTGATGCGCATCAAGGTAGGCGGTCATGTTCGTCCCGATTACATTGAACCAACTGCGAACATAGGGACTGATGTTCGACGAGATAGGATCGGAGAACGGCGGTATCCAGATACGAGCCGGAAACGGCGCGGTCTGATGCTGGCAGTAAAAGATGACCGGCGAATATTCTATCTCCGCCTTCGTGACTACCTGCGATTCCTTCATGTTGAGCATGTAGCCGTCTCGGTTGTTATCGTGGCCGACGTAATCCTGAAAGAGCCAGGGCATGGGGCTGACTTCGAAACGAGTTCCGAGGTTTTTGCGATACCACGCGACCACCATGTCCTGTCCGTCGGGATTCAGCGTCGGCCAGAGCACCAGGATCACATTGTCGAGGATATTGTCGACCTCGGGGTCGCCCTGCGCGGACGCCAGCTTGTAAGCCAGTGCGATGGAATGCTGCCCGCCGGCAACTTCGCTGGAGTGCA
>JBAVUB010000519.1:0-9339 GCA_049696575.1 Acidobacteriaceae bacterium
CGCTCCCAGGCAATCCCGAAAGATTTGCGATCTGCGTGCGGATCCGTTCCGCCGCGGCCCGTGACTCTTCGGTCCCTGCGTTGCGCAGCAAGACCACGAACTCCTCGCCGCCGTAGCGCGCCAGCACGTC
Source organism: Acidobacteriaceae bacterium (assembly GCA_049696575.1). GTDB lineage: Bacteria > Acidobacteriota > Terriglobia > Terriglobales > Acidobacteriaceae > Palsa-343. The sequence goes on from JBAVUB010000519.1 coordinate 131, forward strand.
CGAAGGCCGGGTTCCGTCGCGCAGCGTAATGGCGATGCGCCGCAGCACGTCGTCTCCGGCAAAATGGCCCAGTGAATCGTTCACCTGCTTGAAGTAGTCCAGGTCCATCAGCATGATGCCCAGCAGCCCGCCGGCCCGATCGCAGCGCAGCAGCTCCCGGCGCAGAATCTCCTCAAAAGCCCGGCGATTCAGCAGCCCGGTCAGGGAATCCGTCTGTGCCATCTTGTGCAGATCCAGCCGGTGTACCGTCAGCGCCAGCCACAGCAGCCCAATCACCGTCGCCAGCGCCAGTACCATCGACAGATAACTGAAGCCGACGTTCATCAGATCCGGGTGGACGAAATTCGTGCCATGGTCGGCGTTGGCCTGCGATTCAAACAGGCACCAGGCGACCTGCAGCAACGTCGCCAGGATCAGCAGCCAGGCGCAGGCGCGGGCGGGCTGACGATGCTCTGCTTCGCTGTGCTTGCGGAACAGCATCACCGAAGTGCTGAGAAAGATGCAGCCCAGAACCACGGCATGGATCACCAGGCGCGCGAGTACCAGATCATGGGCGTAGGTGAACCACACAAACAGCGGCAAAGCCGGGATCAGGATGCCTGCGGGCCACGGGAAAATGTGCGAATCGGTCTCCAGAATGTCCGCCGCCGCGAGGTACAGAAACAGCGCACCGGCAAACAGGAGGAAATTCGAAAATACGATACTGAGCAGTGCCGGGGTCCAGGGGCGCAGTCCGAGCAGCAGCACCCCGAACAACGCGCACAGGATGAACCAGGTGAGCTGCCGGCTGCCGTGCAGATCGGGAGTGCTGCGGCGAACCCCGCGGAATCCGACCAGCATCAGAACCAGAGCTGCTGCGTAACCGCACATCAAAAAAGGCGTATACATGCGTGCTTCTTCCACACCTCCGCTCACCGCAAACCCGTTCAGAACGAAAATCGACGCGGGCTTCTCGTCAATCCGCTAAGCAAGAGCAGAATTTGTGTTTAAGAATGGCACAGGGCTACTACTGAAGTCACCAGAAAATGTCACCAGGAACCCCATCGCACATGGCTAATCCGTGTCAGTCCGAATCCCCCGCGCAGGGTCCCGCCTGGTCCATAAATCTATGAGCCCTTTGGGGAAACATCGCATCGTCCTGGTCTCCGGTCCGCCCGCCTCCGGCAAGACCACCCTAGCGCGGCCGCTCGCCGAGCGTCTCGGCTTCGCGCTCGTCACCAAGGACGACATCAAAGAATCCCTCTTCACCGCCCTCGATGGCCCTCCCGGCGATGTCGAGTTCTCCCGCCGCATCGGCGCTGCCTCCATGGATCTACTCTGGGCGCTCGCGCCGCACTGTCCCGCTGTCGTCCTCGAGGCAAATTTCCGCACCCAGAACCAGGTTGAGCGCGCCAAAGTCACCGCCCTCGCCGAAGCCGGCGCGCAGATCGTCGAAGTCTATTGCCGCCTCCCCCGCGCAGAAGCCTCCCGCCGTTTCGCCGAGCGCGCCCGCCAGGAACGCCACCACCCCGCGCACGTCCTCGCAGAAATGTCTCCCGACCGCATGATCGAATACGAAGAACCCTTCGCCCTCAGCCCCGTCATCGAAGTCGACACCACGAAACCCATCGACATCGAAGCGCTGGCCAGGCAGATCGAGACGGCGTGGCCGCGATTAATGGTGGGAGACGCTCTACAATCAGGTAACACCGTGTTTGAAAAACCGGTTTTGTATCAGGGCACGACTTCAGTCGTGCCGAAAAAAGGCTCAAAAACAAAGGGCTTTAGCCCCTGAGCGGTTCGAGCCGATACCTGTTGGTACATTCTTGAAGCGCGCTCTGGGAAATATCGAGGTCAAACATACGGCCATGCCAGAAACAGCCGCGATCAGCTCCAGAGGCAAAACTGTCATTTCCGCCAGCCTGCGAAAAACAACACTACGCGACGATTTACGCACTACAAGGTGCCCTGCGTGATTTCCCGCTGGAAGCCAGCCTCGAAGAAGAGAGGCGGGCCGAACGCAAACGGGAGAACGCAGTCATCAATACTGTCTCCTGATCCCTGTTTCGCTACTCGCTACCGGCTACAGGCTCCCAGCTCCGCTCCTGTACCCTGCACCCTGCAACCTGTACCCTATAAATACCCATGCATCGCTGGTCCAAGCTCTTCATTCCCACCCTGCGCGAACCCCCGGCGGACGCCGAAGTCGCCAGCCATAAATTCCTCATCCGCTCCGGCTACATCCGTCAGCTCGGCGCTGGCATTTACTCCTACCTCTTCCTCGGCCAGCGCTCCATCAACCGCATCATCGCCATCGTCCGCGAAGAAATGGACCGCATCGGCCAGGAATTCTTCCTCCCCGCCATCCATCCCGCCGACCTGTGGCGCGAGTCCGGCCGCTGGACCATCATGGGCGACGCCATGTTCCGCCTCAAAGACCGCAAAGGCGCCGACCTCTGCCTCGGCATGACTCACGAAGAGGTCATGACCGACATTGCCCGCAACGAGCTCCGCAGTTACAAGCAGCTTCCGCAGACCTGGTACCAGATACAGACCAAATTCCGCGACGAGCCCCGCCCCCGCTCCGGCCTTCTCCGCGTGCGCCAGTTCATCATGAAGGACAGCTACAGCTTCGATCTGGATGAAGCTGGCCTCGACCGCAGCTACCGGCTCCACGATGGAGCCTACCGCGCCATCTTCACCCGCTCCGGCTTGAACTTCGTCGTCGTCGAAGCAGACTCCGGCGCGATGGGCGGCTCGCAGTCGCAGGAATTCATGGTCTACAGCGATGCTGGCGAAGACCTCATCGCCAGCTGTGCTGCCTGCGGCTACGCAGCCAATCTCGAAAAGGCAACCTCGCGTCTCGCGCCCGTCAAAGAAATGGCCGCGACCGGCGACGGCATGCCCGAGCTCGTCTCCACGCCCGGTCAGGCCGCCATCGCCGACGTCGCACAGTTTTTTTCCATTGAGCCCAGCTCCGACATCAAGTGCGTCGCCTACATGGCAACCGTCCCCGCGAAGAACAGTGATCCTAAGAAGGGTCCATCGAACACGCAGATCCCGGTTGTCGCGTTCTTGCGAGGCGATCACTTCGTCAACGAAACGAAGCTCCTCAAAGTCGTCAGCGCCACCGAGCTGCGCCCCATGGGTCCTGAAGAACTCGACAAATATCTCCACGCCCCCGCCGGATACTTAGGCCCCGTTGGCCTGAACCCGAAAAAGGACCTGAACCCAGGACCTGACCTCTCCGCATTCGCCGGCGCTGAAGTCACCGTCATCCTCGATCCCGGTCTCGAGAATCGCCAGAACCTCGTCTGCGGCGCCAACAAACTCGACTACCACTACCGCAACGTTGTCCCCGGCCGCGATTTCTCCTGGACCAAAATCGCCGACATCCGCAACGTCCTCGAAGGCGAAGGCTGCCCCAACTGTGGTCAGCCCCTGCATGTCGCCAAAGCCGTCGAAGTCGGCCACATCTTCAAGCTCGGCACTCGCTACACGCAGAGCATGGGTTGCCGCGTCCTCGACTCCAACGGCAAAGAAGTCACCCCCATCATGGGCTGCTACGGCATCGGCATCGAGCGCATCCTCACCGCTGCCATCGAGCAGGGCAACGACGCCAACGGTTTCTGGCTGCCGCGCTCCATCGCGCCTTTCGACGTCATCGTCACCATCACCAACGTCTCCGACCCGACCCTCAACGCCACCGGCGAAAAAATCGCAGCGGAGCTCGAGGCCGCCGGATTCGATGTTCTCCTCGACGACCGCGACGAGCGCGCAGGCGTAAAATTTAAAGATGCGGATCTGATCGGCGTCCCGTACCGCATCACCGTCGGCAAGAAAGCGGCGGAAGGAAAGGTCGAGCTGGTCACGCGCGCGACCGCATCCGGACGCGACGTTGCCATCGCCGATGTGGCGCAGGAACTCGGTACTCTGGCGAGGATCTGAGGCGGAGGCAGGTTTGCCCCGAGCCAGGCGTGTCCAGAACGACGCGCCGTGTCTCCCGGGACACGGCAAAGCGGCTCGGCCAACCGCTAAAGCGTTTCTTATCACTAAAGGAGAATGGTTCCCATCGTGCTGAACTCAGCGCATCCGGCCCGGAAATCCGGCGCCGCACAGCTAAGGCCAGGGGAATGCCCGTTTTCGCATCCCAGTGGCGTACGCGAGTGGTCTGATACTGGGGAAGGCACGCAATCGTTATGGCGGTAAAACTCAAAGTTCCCAACGTGGCTGTCCGCATCACGACGAAGAAAATCCTCATCGGCGCCGGCATCGTCGTGGGAGTCTTCGCCCTCACCGCCGCCCTGATCTTCACCTTCTACTGGAACAAGTACGGCCACATCGTCGACGACCGGCTCAAACAGCCGCTCTTCGCCGAGACCGCGAAAATTTACGCCGCTCCTCCTGAGGTCCGCCCCGACCAGAAGCTCACGCCTTCCGTCGTCGAGCAGGAACTCCAGGAAGCCGGCTATTCCGTCGACGGCCAGGGCGCCGCATCGCCGATGGGAACCTACGCCGCCAATGGCCGCGCGATCACCATCCATCCTGGCCCGCAGTCGTACCACTCCCAGGATGGCGCCACCATCAGTTTCTCCGACGACGCCGTCACCCAGATCGTGGGCGACAATGGCCAACCCCTCGCCGCCTATGAACTCGAGCCGATGCTCATCACCGGTCTCTCCGATGAGAACCGCGCCAAGCGCCGCCTAGTCACCTACGACGAGCTGCCCAAATACCTCGTCCCCGCCGTCACCTCCATTGAAGACCGCCATTTCTTCCAGCATGGCGGCGTCGACTACTTCCGTCTCGTCGGCGCCGTCGTTGACGACCTCCGCCACGCCCACTACAGCCAGGGCGGATCGACCCTCACCATGCAGCTGGCGCGCGGCTTCTTCCTCTCGCCGGAAAAACGCATCAAGCGCAAGATGATCGAGATCGTCATCACCTTCCAGCTCGAGCATCGCTTCAATAAGCAGCAAATCTTTCAGATGTACGCCAACCAGGTTCCGCTCGGCCAGCGCGGCAGCTTTTCCATCGACGGTTTTGGCGAAGCTGCCCAAGCCTACTTCGGCAAAGATGTTCGCCAGCTCGACCTGCCGGAATGCGCGCTGCTGGCCGGCATCATTCAAAGTCCCAGCCGCCTGAATCCCTTCCGCCATCCGGAGCGCGCGATCGAGCGCCGCAACGTCGTTCTCGACGCCATGGTCGAAACCGGCGACATCACCAAAGCCCAGGCTGAACAGGCCAAAGCTGCTCCTCTCAATCTTGAGCCCGGCGCTTTCGACGCGGGCGAAGCGCCCTACTTCGTCGATCTCGTCCGCGACCAGCTCATCCAGCGCCTCGGCGACAACGAATACAACCAGCAGGGTCTGCGCATCTACACTTCACTGGACCCCCAGCTCCAGCAAATCGCCCAGGACGCCGTCGCCGACGGCATGAAGCAGGTTGACGCTCTGGTGGAAGCCCGTCATGAGCGTCTCGTCCGCCTGGCGGTCAAATCCGGCGAAGCCCCGCCCCCCGTCACCTCCCCGCAGGTCGCGCTCATCGCGCTCAATCCTCACACCGGCCAGGTGCTCGCGCTCGTCGGCGGCCGCAATTACGGCATCAGCCAGTTTGACCACGCCGTTTCCCACCGTCCCACCGGATCCATCTTTAAGCCCTTCGTCTACGCCGCGGCCTTCAACACCGCTATCGCCGGAACGCCACTCACGAATCCTGACGGCACCAGCGCCGTCTTTACCCCCGTCACCATCCTCCACGACGCGCAGACCACCTTCACCTTCAACAACGAGGACTACTCGCCGCGCGACTTCGACAACAAATACTACGGCGACATCACCGCGACGGAAGCTCTCTACCGCTCCCTCAACAACCCCACCATCGCCCTCGCCCAGATGGTCGGCTTCGACAACGTTGCCTCCCTCGCCCGCGATGCGGGCATTAAATCCGCGCGCGGCACGCCCGCCATGGCTATCGGTGCTTACGACGCTACGCCCCTTGAAATGGCAGGCGCCTACACCGTCTTCGCCAACGAAGGCGTCCACATCGATCCCTGGATGCTCGCCTCGGTCCGCGCGCCCAACGGCGACGTCATCGCCGACTACACGCCGCAGACCCGCCCCGTCCTCGATCCGCGTGCCGCCTTCCTCACCGTCAGCATGATGGAGCAGGTCCTCAACAACCCGCACGGCACCGGCGCAGGCGTCCGCAACATGGGCTTCGTTTCCCCCGCGGCCGGCAAAACCGGTACCTCCCACGATGCCTGGTACGCCGGATTCACCTCCAACCTCCTGTGCATCGTCTGGGTCGGCAACGACGACTACACCGACATCAAACAGGAACTCGGCCCCATCAATTCAGAAGGAGCCCGCGCCGCCGGTCCCATCTGGGCAGGCTTCATGAAGAACGCGGTGAAGTTGCCGGAATACTCTGATACGCGGGACTTTGTCCCTCCTGCCGGCGTCGTCCAGATCCAGCTCGACGACACCACCAACCTCCTCGCTGACGCCACCTGTCCCGAGGACTACACCGCCGCCTTCCTCGATGGCACGCAGCCCACGGACACCTGTGACCACTCCATGGGCGACCAGCGCAATCTCTTTCAGAAGATCTTCGGCCTCGGGCAGCGCCCGGTAACCCAGGCGCCGCCGACCCCAGGGGTTGCGCAGCAACCACCGCCGACCAAAGCAGCGCCGGCCCAGCCGTCCCAGGCACAGAACCAGCCCGCCGACCAGACCCAGGACGGCAAGAAGAAGAAGCCCGGCTTCTGGGGCCGCCTCTTCGGCAAGAAAGACGACACCCAGCAACAACCCCAATCTCCAAACCCGCCCCAATGATGAAACAACTGTCATCCTGAGCGGAGGTTTTTCGCCTTGGCGAAAACCACAGTCGAAGGACCCCCCGACTAACGGGAGGGGATTGGCTCGAAGAGCCACCGCTTTTCCTCGAACCCCTTTTTGAAGTCCTGGTTCCAATCAAAACTCCCCCCGAAAAACCCCTTGCACCCCTCCCCTTTTCGAGTACCATTGCGCCCCAAAGAGGTTCTCTAATGTTTCCCATCTCTGCCGCGGACGCCATTTCCCCCGCCATCCAGCGCACCAAAACCTTCCTCTTCCGCCCGTTCCGCCTGGGAACCTATCTCAAGTTGTGCCTGGTTGCCTTGATCACCGAAGGCCTGGGTGGCAATGGCAATTTCAACACCGGGCACCACTATACGAGCCACAAAACCACCGTCGAGTCGTTTGCGCCCTTCACGTTCACCCCGGAACGGATCGCCGAAACCGTCGCCATGGTTCTGCTCGTCATCCTGCTCTGCTTCTGGCTCTACTACCTCATCACCCGTCTGCGCTTCGCCTATTTTCATTGCCTCATCCACAACATCAAAGAGATTCGGCCCGGCTGGCACATCTATCGCACCCAGGCCACGCGCTTCTTCTGGCTCAACTTCATCGTCGGACTTTGCTTTCTGCTCCTCGTCGCCCTCATCGCGATCCCGTTCGTTGCCGGGTTCGCGGGACTGTTTCGTAACATCGCGGCGGGTGGCCATCCCGATCTCGGAGCGGTCCTGGCCCTGGTCCTGCCGCTCATCCCGATCATCCTGGTCCTCGTCCTGCTCGGCATTGCCGTTGACGTGGTCCTGCGCGATCTCATGCTGCCCCACTACGCGCTCGAAAACGCAACCGCCGGCGAGGCGTGGTCCGCAGTCTGGGACCGCATCAGCGCGGCAAAAGGCTCCTTCCTCGCCTACGCCGTACTGCGCGTTCTGCTGCCCATCGTCGCCATGATCGGCCTCTTCATCATCCTCATCCTTCCCGCCATCATTTTTGCGGTGATCGTCGCCGCCATCGAGGTCGCACTTCACGTCGCTTTCTCCGGCGGAGGAGCCGCGATGGTCGGCCTCTTTCTCCAGGTCCTCGTCGGAGTCATCGCCGTCGCCGTGGCGCTCCTCTGCTGGATCATCGTGGGAGGCCCGCTCAGCACCGCCATCCGCCAGTACGCGATCATCTTCTACGGCAGCCGCTATCAGGCTCTGGGCAACATCCTCTTCCCGCCGCCACCGGTCACCCCGCCGGCGCCGGGCACAGCCTGAGGCGGCCATCTTCATCGGGACCCTGATCGACGGCGTTACAGCGAATGGGGCCAGCTCGCCTGGCCCCCAATCTCACGTTTTCGTAAAATCGCAAGTTATCCACAGACCTGTCAATCCCCCGTGGAAAAATCCAAAGTAATTAGCCCACATAACATGTCACTTACATCTTTATGCCCTCAAAGTATTTTGGCGAGCTTATTCTCTCCGTGTGATATCCTGAACTTATAGAGTAGAAAAGGAAAAAGGCTGCCTCCGGGCGGCCTTTTCTGTTGCAGAGAGGAGACAGCCCATGCGGTTCACGCTTCGCAGTTCACGGACCGCGCTCCCGGCTCCCAGCTCCAGGCTACAGGCTCCCGGTACTTTTGGCACCCCTTCCCAAACCCAATGCAATCAGATACCAGCCCGCAGTGAGGGGGGAGGGGGGAGGGGGGTACACAGTACTTTGGTTTCGACCGCCAACCCTTCCTTCACGGAGCTCAGGGTTCTATCTGCCACACCGCGGCGGAGGTGCCAGGGCTCCCCTGGCCGGTGATTGTCGCCCCGGTCATCAGCCAGATGTAGACCTGCTCCGTGCTGGTGTTCCTCCACAGGATGCCGAAGCCGAAGCGGCCATGGAGCGAGCGCGCGAGGCCGCGGACGGCGACGAGCGATGAGGTGACCAGCACGGCGCAGATGGCGATCTGGATGGCGAGCAGGAAGTCGCGGACGGAGAGACGGCGGCCGGCGCGGACGGTTAATCCTGACTTGACGACTTCATACGGATTGGCGCTGAGCACCTGACGCACGGGAACCGCACCGAAGAAGAATCCGCTGAGGAGGGTGAGGAGCAGGGCCATGGCGTAGCCCCTGGCGTCGAGCATGACGGGCGTGTGCAGAGGGAAGTTGCCGAAGAGTTGCCAGTCGCCGAGCCAGCGGAGGAGCAGCATGCTGGCCCAGAGTCCGACGGAGCCGCCGGCCACAGCGAGGAGGAGAGCTTCGGTGAAGAGTCCGCGAAGAATGCGGCTGCGGGTGGATCCGAGCGCGAGACGAAGGGCGACTTCGCGGGAGCGGACGGCGGCTCGCGCGGCAAAGAGGCTGCCGAGATTGGCACAGGCGGCGGCGAGGATGAGCGCGGCGAGGATCATGAGGCCGAGGAGAAATC
>JBAVUB010000520.1:0-7937 GCA_049696575.1 Acidobacteriaceae bacterium
TACACGCTCGCTGTGAGCGCGCCCACCATCACCATTTCCCCAACCACTCTGCCGGCAGCGGCCATCGCCGTTGCCTATAACCAGAGCGTCTCCGCCACCGGCGGCACCGGTCCGTATACCTACTCGGTAACCACCGGAGCCTTGCCTGCCGGTCTCGCCCTGAGCACCGCCGGTGCAATTACCGGCACGCCGACGGCGGGCGGAAGCTTCAGCTTCACCGTTACCGCGAAAGACAGCGGCAGCTTCACCGGAACGCAGAACTATACGTTGACGGTGAACGCCCCCACCATCACCCTCACGCCTCCGGCGGGATCGCTGTCCGTCACCACAAACTCAGCCTTTAGCCAGACCTTCACCGCAAGCGGAGGTACCGCGCCTTACACCTACACGGAGGCGGGTGCGCTTCCTGCCGGCCTGACCTTCGTCAACGGCGTCCTTTCCGGAACGGCCACCGCCTCGGGCACCTTCCCGATCACGGTGACCGCGAAAGACAGCAGCACCGGCACCGGCCCATACTCGAGCGCTGCGATCGCTTACACGCTCAATGTGGGCACAACATCGATCTCCATCACCTGGGCGAATCCGGCGGCCATCACCTACGGTACGAGCCTGTCGGGCGTTCTTAACGCGACCGTAACCTCTAACGGCAACCCCGTGCCCGGAACCTTCGTCTACACGGCGACGCCGAGCGGCGGATCTGCTTCGACGGTCACTGCCGCCACGGTGCTGGCTGCTGGCAGCTACACGCTGACAGCAAACTTTACGCCCAACGGAACGGCCTACGGTACCCCGTCGCCGAAGACCGTGCCGCTCACCGTCAACCAGGCGCTGCCTGTCATTACCTGGACGCCGGCCACCAGCATTGCCTACGGTACCAATTTGTCAGCCTTGCTCAATGCGACCGCCGCCTTTAACAGCACTGCGGTCGCGGGCAGCTTCGCCTATACCGCGACGCCCACCGGCGGCTCGGCGGCTGCCGTCACCGGCGCGACGGTACTGATGGAAGGCGCCTACACCCTCACTGCTTCCTTCACGCCGTCTGACGCGGTCGACTACAAGACCAACACCGCCACGTCGCCTCTCACGGTGACTGGTGCAACCCTGACCGTGTCGGCCAATAACGCCAGCCGCGTCTATGGAACCGCGAACCCAACCTTCACCGGAACCATTACCGGCCAGCAGAACGGCGACACCTTCACCGAAAGCTTCACCACCACCGCGACGACCCTCTCCAACGTTGGAACGTATCCAATCGTCCCCAGCGCCGCTGGAGCGAATCTGAGCGATTACACCGTCGTCGTCAATGACGGAACCCTCACCGTCACCCAGGCGGCCAGCACCACCACGCTTGCGGTGAACAGCACCTCCATCAGCCCCGGAGCCACCCTCACCCTCACCGCGACCGTTGCCTCGGCAACCACCGGTACTCCATCAGGCACCGTTAGCTTCTACGACGGCACCACGCTGCTCGATACGGCTACCCTGGCCGGAGGCATTGCCACTTACTCCACCACAACCCTGGCGGCTGGTTCCTCGAACTCGCTGACCGCGGTCTACAGCGGCGACGTGAACTTCACCGGCAGCAGCACCGCCGCCCCGATCATCGTCACCGTCGGCGGACTTGACTTCACCATCTCCGCGTCCCCGGCCAGCCAAAACGGGCTCGCCGGCACAACCTTCACCTATCAGGTTGCGGTGGCGCCGGCCTTCGCCGGACAGCCGTATCCTGGTCAGATCACCTTCCTGGTAACGGGTCTGCCCCCGGGTGCGTCAGCAACCCTGACTCCCACCACCGTGGGTGCGGGTGACGGTCCAAAGACCGTATCCGTCGCCATTGCGACCACCACCTCCACGGCAGCCGTCCAGCCTCTCTCCACCGGGCGCAAGCTCATCCCCGTCGCGCTCGCATTCCTCCTCCTGCCCCTCGCAGGCACGCGGAGAATGCGCCGTCACGGACGCCGCTTCGGTCAGATGGTCTGTCTGCTTCTGCTCGCCCTCGGCGGCATCGCGGCTACCACGGCGCTCTCCGGTTGCGGCAGCAGCAACGGCACCGGCTTTAACACCACAACCAAGGGCACCCAGTACACCATCGCCATCAAGGCGACCAGTGGAACCGTCAGCCACTCCACCACCGTCACTCTGACACTCCAGTAGTCAGAGTCGGGCCTCCCTCACTTCAACCCTTAATGGCCGGACCCACAAGGTCCGGCCATTTCATTGTGCCCGCCCTCCTGCACATCCCCCTCGACCTTCCCAGGTGACGATCCATTCCCGCGATGCGATAATCACTCCTGGAGCTTCGCCCGCCGCGCGTCTACGGAGAGGTGGCAGAGCCCGGTTGAATGCACCTGACTCGAAATCAGGCATACTCGCAAGGGTATCGGGGGTTCGAATCCCTCCCTCTCCGCCATCAATTAAAACTAAAGGATTTAACCGCTGATCATAGGGAAGCGCAGGATTTGACACTTTCAGGCAGTGATTGCAGCTTCGTTACTGGTGTCGGCGGCGGGCAAAAAAAAGCGCTTCCTCAGCCAAAACGCCACATTCACCAAACTGATGAGCGCTGGGACTTCCACCAGGGGACCGATCACTCCAACAAATGCTTCACCTGAATTGAGCCCAAAAACGGCGACGCCCACGGCGATTGCGAGCTCGAAATTGTTGCCAGCGGCCGTGAAGGAGAGCGTTGCCGTCTGAGAATAGTCGGCGCCCAGTCTGCGGCCCATCCAGAAGCTCACAAGGAACATCACGAGGAAGTAGATGACAAGCGGAACCGCGATGCGAAGCACGTCAAGCGGCAGTTTCACAATCAGATCGCCCTTGAGGCTAAACATGACCACAATCGTGAAAAGAAGGGCGATCAGCGTAAGGGGACTGATCCGGGGGATAAAACGTGTCCGGTACCACTCTTCACCTTTCGCGCGGAGCAGGACAAAGCGTGTCAGCATGCCTGCGAGAAAGGGTATGCCCAGGTAGATGAATACGCTTTTGGCAATCTGCCCGATGCCGACATTCACAACCGCACCGCGGAAGCCGAACCATGTCGGCAAAACCGTTATGAATACCCACGCGTACAGGCTGTAAAACACGACCTGAAACACGCTGTTCAGGGCCACAAGCCCCGCGGCGTAATCCGTATCGCCCTCGGCAAGCTCATTCCACACCAGGACCATGGCGATGCACCGCGCCAGGCCGATGAGGATCAAGCCGCGCATATAGGCGGGTTCGCCGCGCAGGAAGACGATCGCAAGGAAGAACATCAAAACCGGCCCGATCACCCAGTTTTGAAGCAGCGAGAGCCCGAGAACGCGTCGATTGTGAAAGACTTCGCCCAGCTTTTCGTAACGTACCTTTGCCAGCGGCGGATACATCATGATGATCAGCCCGATGGCGATAGGAATGTTCGTAGTGCCCGACTGAAAACTGTTCACAAACGCTGCCGAGCCGGGAATGAAATGACCCAGGCCAACACCGATCGCCATCGCGAGAAAGATCCACAAGGTCAGGTAGCGGTCCAGGAAGGACAGCTTTTTGCGAGCATGCGGAGCACAGACTTGGCCCTGAGTGCAGGGAACGCTCGACATATTTACCTCAAATCTGAAGTGGCGATGATGCGACAGAGATCGGCAGCGGAGCTCTCTGCAGAGTCTCGAATTTCTCCGGTGTGCAGCAGGCTTTATTGAGCCGGTTGCGGTCCGCCTGCATAGGTTTCTCCTCCTGGAGAGACTGGAGGACCTGCCGCAGCACCTGCGCGGCGCCTTCGTTTGGAGGCATTACGATCCGATAGTGCATCCATTTGCCATCGCGACGAGCCGCCACAATCCCGGCGTTGCGCAGATAGGCAAGGTGGCGTGAAATCTTCGGCTGCGGTTGACCGAGGATCTCGACCAAATAGCAAACGCAGATCTCGCGGTCCCCCATCAGGTTCAGCAGCCGCAGCCTGGTCTTGTCGCCCAATGCCTGAAAGAAGCGTTCCAGGTCGAAATGTGGTTTCCCCGCCATGCCCATAGATTCGCATTGACGAATACAACCGTCAAGTATATAGTCGCCTTAACGGATATGTTCCGGGGAGGCAATCATGGCGGGGTTGTTGGATTCGGTGAAGGCGAAGTATGGAGCAGTCGCTGCGAGTACACTGTCGAGCGAACACGCGGGCGTGCGAGCAGTGGCCGAGGCTTTCGGCTACAGCCCCGAGGAACTGACGTCGATTCCGGCCGAGGCAAATATGGGCCTCTCCTGTGGCAATCCAACCGCGACCGCGCATCTGCGCCCCGGCGAAGTCGTCGTCGACCTCGGATCGGGCGGCGGTCTGGATGTCTTCCTTGCCGCAAAGATGGTGGGACCCAACGGCCGCGCCATCGGCATCGACATGACGACAGAGATGATCGAGCGCGCCCGCGCCAATGCGCAGGCTGGCGGCTATACCAATGTCGAATTCCATCAGGCAACCATCGACAATCTGCCTCTGCCCGATGCTTCCGTCGATTGCGTCATCAGCAACTGCGTTCTCAACCTCGCTCCCGACAAGCCAGCCCTCTTTCGCGAAATTTTCCGCGTTCTGAAGCCCGGCGGTCGCCTTGCGGTGAGTGACATTGCTCTGAAAGCCGAATTGCCTAAAGAGATCGGTACCAGTTTGGCCGCCTACGTTGGGTGTATCGCCGGCGCGATTCGCATCGAGGACTACCGCTCTGAGCTCCTGAACGCAGGGTTCCAGTTTGTTGAAATCGTCGACAGCGGCGCCGACCTCAACGCTTACGCCAAAGTCGAAAACCAGTCGGGTTGCTGCTCGCCGGCGATGGATGAGGCATCACCATTACCCATGGCCGGGAGTTCCTGCTGCGCACCATCGAAGCCAGGCGTACATGATGACCTGCGCGCCCTGTTCGCTCAATACGACGTGAACGCCGCGGCGGCCAGCGTCAAGGTTTACGCGCTCAAACCGGCTGCCGGGTCGTGCTGCGGTCCAACCTGCTGCGCATAGCACGGCACAAACGCCGTCAGGAGAAATCTCAATGACACTGCGCTACAACGTTCTGTTTCTCTGCACCGGCAATTCGGCCCGGTCGATCATGGCCGAGGCCATCATGAACCGCAAAGGCGCCGCAAATTTCACCGCTTACAGTGCCGGAAGCCACCCTGCGGGAAAAGTGCGGCCGGAGGCCCTTCGCCAAATCGAAAAGGCCCACATGAGCACGGAGGGCCTCCGCAGCAAGTCGTGGGACGAGTTTTCCAGACCTGGTGCCCCGCCTCTCCATTTCGTCTTCACCGTCTGCGATAACGCAGCAGCCGAGGTCTGCCCCTTCTGGCCGGGTCAGCCGATCACGGCGCACTGGGGCATCCCCGACCCCGCTGCAGTCCAGGGAACTCCCGCGGAGATTGATAAAGCGTTCAGCATCGCCTTTACGACTCTGGACCGGCGTATTGGCCTGTTCCTCTGTCTTCCCCTCGCAACCCTGGATACTTTCGCCCTGCAGAAGGAACTCGACGATATTGGTCGCAAGTAACCAATCTTCGTGATCGGTGGACGAAAGTCTGAATTGCCCGTGCTGCCCCGCGATTGCGAGGACTTCCGCAACCCCTCCGTCCGATCCATGTTCTACCGTGAAGTTAGCCGTATCGAGAGATTTCCGACACACCAGAACCTACAGAACTTACCCCGGAGATTTCTTCAGATCCCGGCGACCACCATTTAAGATCCTGTAGATTTCGATTCAATCGCCGTTAGGAGTAACCCCGGTTCTTCTGAAAAAGGTTCCTATCCTGGTAAGCCAGGTCCCGAACCGGAGCTGCAGCCCGAAAGATGATGTTTCCGGGAACGACCAGCCTGATCTCTGTTCCTGAGGCCGCGGAACTGAAGAGGCTCAGCTTGCCGCCGATGCGAGCACTCCTCTCGCGCATTCCCTGCAGTCCATAATGCCCGTCTTTCCCTTTGTCCAGAAAACCGGGATCGATCCCCACCCCCTTGTCCTTTACCCGCAACATCAGATCCTGGGTGTAGCTAAGTTCCACATCGAGCTGGCTGGCCCGCGAGTGCAAACTCGCATTCCGAATCGCTTCGTACCCGATCCGGCAAATCTCGTCCCGCACGATAGGGTGCATCTCGCCGGGGATGCCGACGACAGAAATAGCAACCGACATGGAACTCGGGATGAGGTCGTCTTCCGTGGCGCGCCGAAAGGCATCCGCGAGGTCGTTCCTCTGCGTCGTCGAAGCGCGCAAAGAATTCAGAGCTGCCCGCCCCTCCTGGGTCGCCTGACCCATCCACGTGGACAGCTTCTCCAGTGCGCGGTGCATCCGGCTGGAATCGACCGGTTCGTCGAGCGCGTCATCGGCCACCATCTTGCTGCCCTGGATCGTCTGCAACAGCGTGTCATGAAATTCCCGTGCCAGGCGCGTGCGCTCATCCAGCCGCTCATCGAATCGGGCATTCATCGCTGCCGCGAGTCGCCGCATTCGCAGCTGGAAGATAGCCCAGACGACCAAAAGGATGAAGGCGCTGCAGGCAAACTCAAACCACATCGTCTGATACCACGCTGGGGCAATGCTGAAATTCAGTTGTGCCCCGGCGTCATTCCAAACCCCGTCATTGTTACTCGCAATCACGCGAAATCGATAGTTGCCCGGACCCAGATCCGTGTAGAAAGCCTGTCGCCGTGTTCCCGGATCCTGCCAGCCCGGATCGCGGCCTTCCAGTCTATAGCGAAAACGGACCTTCTGTGGAGCAACATAACTGAAGGCTGTGTAGGCAATTTCAAGGTCGCGCGTTCGCGGACCAAGCCGAAGTCCCTCGCGCGGCGTATAACTCTCTCGATCCGCAATCACCGATTCTATCTGTACCGGCGGAGGGATCGAATTCCCTCCCGGATGGGCGACGTCGACCGATTGCAGAAGGCGTCCGTTCGCGAACCAAAGGCGGCCGTCGAGTGTCTTCGCAGTTTGAGGTTTTAGCGAAGTAAGTTCCGGTTGCACTCCATCGCTCTCGTCCAGGACCTGCGTATGTACGACGCTGTCCGGGTGTTGCCACCAGTTGTTTAATTCCGCCCGCGCAATTCTGATCAAGCCGCATTGCGAGTACAGCCAAATTGCCTGCGAGTCGTCTTCGACCAGCGCAAAAATTCCGTCGCACGGCAGACCGTTGCGCACCGTCAGATTCTTCCTGGTCATTCCCCGCAGCGCGAACAGCTCATCCAGCGTTGTGCCCCAGACCGTGCCGTCAGGGTCGACAATCAGGTCGTGGATCTGACGAGTATTTCCCACCTCGTCGGAAGCGACCGTTTGCGTCTCACCATTCCTGTACCTCACCAGATTCCCATCGACAAGGCCCAGCACGATGCCGCCATCCGGAGTGGCTGCGAGGATATAGGAAGTAGAGATTTGCGGCGACGTCAGCTCGCTCCGAACCTCGAAATCCTCAATTCGATCCAGGTTCGGTCCCGCGCGAACCCAGATGTCGTGATGCGCGTCCTCCGCAATGGAAAAGATGATGCCCAGAGGTGAGCCATCCGAATGCAGAATCGGGCGGAACGCCCCGTGATCCTCGACATACAATCCATGTTCAAGCCCAAACCAGAGCCTCCCCGCATGATCCTCCAGCAACGTCGACACATGGTGTCCCGGCACGCCCGGCCGCGGCAAAAACATTGAAAATGTGCCGTCCTGCAACTTTTGCACGATCTCGTTGTTTTCCAGCACCCACAGACCGCCATCGTGCGAAGCTACGACAGATACCGCACCGTCCGCTGCCAGACCTTCATGCATGGAGTAACTGGCAACGTGCAAATCGCGAAAGTTGTCGATACCGGCCGAGGTTACAACCCAGATTGTTCCTTCCTGATCCTGATAAAAGCTGTTCACTGAGTTACTCGACAGTCCGTCTGCCCGGTCGAAATGCTCAACGCGATCGCCCCGGACGCGAAACACTCCGCGCTCGCCGGTAC
>JBAVUB010000521.1:0-2442 GCA_049696575.1 Acidobacteriaceae bacterium
GACATTGAGAAGGGTTATGAGTGGAATTGGGAGCGCGCAGAAACCCACTACCTTCGTGCTCTGGAACTGAACCCCCAGTGTGGAATTGCTCATCAGTGGTATGCCAATCTGCTGTCGATCACCGAGCGTCACGATGAGGCCCTGCATCACGCAATCCAGGCACGAGCTCTGGAACCTCTCTCCGTCGGGCCTGCTGGTTTCGTTGGGTATACCCTTTTTCGAGCCCGAAACTATCCAGAGGCCTTCCACGAATCGCAAGGCGCACTCACCCTTGAGCCCGATTCTCCGATCGCAAACTGGTTTCTGGGACAAGTGCTCATGGCCATGCAACGTTTTCCCGAGGCCGCCCATGCATTTTCTATTGCCGTGAAGCATTCCCGAGACGCCTCCATGTATCTGGCAGCTCTGGCCCGCGCCTGCGCGGCCTCCGGAGATGCCCAGCGTGCTGCGGAAATGCAGCTCAGCCTGCAACACAGAGCCCAGGAGCGCTATGTTTCACCCCTGGATCTCGCCATTGTCGCGATGGCCCTCGGCCAGTTGGACGTGGCTTTTGCCCATCTGGACACAGCCGCAGAGCAGCGCGTGATGCGACTGACCGAATTGCGCATGCCCATGTTCGACGTTCTGCCGCGCGATTCGCGATATCAGGCACTCATCGCCCGTATCGGGCTCCCCGGCAAATGACCAGCCGGGAATTCTCCCCTCTCCATCTGGGGGTACCCCGTCGCCCGGTCACCAACGACAGTTCCTAACGGGGCATGCCGCAGAATTGCGCGAGATTTCTTGCCCCGGTCTCATGCAAAAAAGGTAGAGTATTCCAACTCCTCACGATTGAGCTTGCGCGTCGCCGAAGCTCCGGCGCGTGCTCGGAAAGGAGGCCAGGGAAAACCCATGGCCACCAATGCGGTATTGCCCCTTTGTCCGCAGGGCCACGGCGCCGGAACCCCCGGATCAAAATTCTGCAAGTTTTGCGGAACCGCGCTCGTCCTCCCAGCCGCGCCCGAGCAACCAGTGCCAGTCCAGGCGACTCCCGCGCCCATCGCCGCGCCGCTCCCCAACGCCATTCCCCAGCCGCCTCCCGTTTGCAAAATCTGTGGCGGCCTCGGCGCTCAACTCAACCCCGCCGACATCGTCTGCCCAGGATGCAGCTGGCTCCGCCCTCTCTATCCCGGCTACCATCTCGATCGCTCCGTCTTCCTGTGGGCCCAGGATGGCCAGGCGATGAACCGGCTGCAACAGATTCCTGCCCTCCACAACGTCGTGCGCGCCGCCTCTGACAAAGTCGGCCGTCCGTGGATCGAATCGACCTTCAACGGCATTCGCATGGGCCCCCGGCAGTTGCCCAATATCTGGACTCAGGCCGTTCTCGCTGCCCGCATTCTCGGCCTCGCCAAAATGCCCGACGTCTACGTTGCCGGCGACCAGCAGTGGAACACCTATACCTACGGCTCTGACACCAGCGCCTTCATCGTGCTCGGCACCGCCCTCCTCACCAACTTCCAGCACGAAGAACTCCTCTTCCTCCTCGCCCGCGAGATGGGACACTGCGCCGCAGGCCATGCCCTTTGGAAAACCGCCACTCGTTTCCTCACCGGCGGCGACGGTACGCACAGCGGCCCGTTGTCCGGCGGAATCATGGGCGCCATCAGCCCCACCAAATGGCTCGAGGGTGCCGTCGATATTCCCCTCATGGCCTGGCAGCGCCAATCCGAAATCACCGCCGACCGCGCTGGCCTGCTCGCCGTCGGCAACGAGCTCCTGGCCCGCCGCGTTCTGCTCGGGTGGTCGATCCATTCCTCACGCCTGCTTAAACAGGTCAACATCGAGGAATGGATGAAGCAGGAAGACTCGAGCGACGACACCGTCACCCGCCTTTCCGAAATGACCACCTCGTCCTCCATGTACACCACCCGTCGCCTGCGCTTGTTAGGTGTAGCGGCGCGCGAAACCAACCTCATGGGCTGGAGCCAGAGCATCCAGGCCGCGCGCAAACAGCTCTTCCCACCTCCGCAGCCGGCTCCTCGACCTGCCGCACCCGCCTCCGACAAAGCTCCCGCCGACTCCATTCGTGTCATCTGCAACCAGTGTCACTCCGCCATGCGCGTTCCCCTCGCTGTCCTGCGTGGCAAATCTTCCCTGAATGTCCGCTGTCCCCAGTGCCAGAACGTACTTACACTGCGCTCCAGGCCGGCTGCTCCCTCCCCGGCTCCTGCGGGCGCGGAAACCAAACCAGCCGCCCAACCGTCCGCAGCCTCCGCTGCGCAAACGTGATTGGGCCGGCCACCCAAGCGAGGTTGAGCCATGCCAGACGACAACGCCACTGATTACGAGGTCGGAGCCTTCGACCCCGACGCCCCAACCACCGACGGCGCCATCGACGACGTCGACTCGGACACACAGACCGCAGTCGATACCGCCACCGCCGATCAAGCCTCAGCTACC
>JBAVUB010000522.1:0-1709 GCA_049696575.1 Acidobacteriaceae bacterium
CGGCGGACCTTCCGCTGAGCGGGGGCAACATCACTGGCGCGATCACCGCGCAGGCCGCAGCCAGTAAGCAGCCGCGCGTGGACATCTCTCATCCGGATTTTGGCGCCGGGTGCGCCAATCCCGCCGAGCGTGGCGTGGATTCGACATGCGCCATCAACAAGGCTGTGGCGTTTGCCAAAACCCAGTGCAACCAGTACGCCTGTCCCGCCCTCTATGTCCCGGGCGGCGGATGTTTCCTGATTTCGAGCGCCATCCGCATTCCGTCCAACATCGGATTGTTCGGCGACGGTACGGGTTCGAGCTGCCTCGAAGCCTATGGAACTTCGGCATCTCCGAATTCGTCGAATCTGCTGACATTTATAGCGCCAACCGCCTCCCTGACATATGATTTTGGGGCTACGGTGCGCGATATCACGCTCGGGGGCAGCGGTCAGTATTCCACCGGGGCGCTCCTGGAAGAGCAGTCTCTTTCTCTCACTCTGCAAAACGTCCAGTTCCTCGACCACGGCGGCATCGGCTTCGAGGGGCTTGAGAACTCGGAGAGGACGCGGCTCAATAACATGCAGTTTGATTATGTGCGCTGGCCGGAACTGATCGGCGGGTACGAGTACCGCGAGGAAAACTTCACCAGCCTCTATTCCGGTTGTGCCTCCCCTTCCTGGTGCTACGACATCAACGCGGTCAATGGCGTCGATCCTGGCCCTTTGCCAACCGCAAATTACACGCTGGTGTCGGCGACCGGTTCCGGATCGAGCGCCGCCTATGTGTTCAGCGGGAGCCAGACAGGATACGCCGCCGGGATATCGCCGCTGGCGGTGGGCAACGTGCTTTACGTTTCCGGAATTACCGGCGTCCCAGGACTCAACGCCCCGGCTAACCAGGGCTGGGCTGTTTCTCAGGTGCAAAACAATACGCCAGCGTCGGGTGAATTTACCCTCACCGTCAGGGCCACGCCGCTGGGCCAGCAGATTTCCGCGAGCGGCGCGGGAACTGTGGGAGGCGCCGTCTTCGCCACGGCGCTTCTGCCCGACAATCGTCACGCTGCTGTTTGGGTCGGGGGCGGATACAACCAGAGATTCATCGGCAACGAGCCGAAACAAGGCAACCACCTGGCCGCATTTAAGATCATGCAGGCCAATAACCTCGACATAGAAAACAGCTATGCCGAGGGATGGGGCAGCGGCTTGCACGCGATTCCCGCTCCGGTTCAACCCGATATCCTCTTCAGCGGCTTGCCCGATCAGTTGATCGCCAATGGCACGCTGCAAACTTCGTCCGCTTCAGCATGTGCCTCGGGAGGGTTTCCGTGCATTTCCGTCACCCCCGCCACGGAGATGTGGTGGCCCGGAACCGTTGGCGTCGCTTCCGACATCCCTAATGTCGATTTCGTAATCGGCTATAATTTCGGCCCCGCCTATATCTTCTGTGCTGACTTCGTTGCCGGTTCGACAACTCCCTGCGCCGGCAATCCTGGCGTCCAACAAGGGCAATGGGAAGAAGCTACTGTTGTTGTCGCACGGGATACCGGGCAGGCGTACCTTACGGCCCGCAACCTATCCGGCTCAACCGCACCTTCAGGCATCACCTGGGTGAATCCGGTGATCGACCTGCCGGCTTATAGTGGGTTGAGCACCGCTACCGGACTCACCACGAAGAATAATTCGTGGGCCACGTTTAATCCCCCCGCTATCTCCAGCGGCTATGTTCCC
>JBAVUB010000523.1:0-5969 GCA_049696575.1 Acidobacteriaceae bacterium
ACGCTATCCGCTAGGTTTTTCCTATCCGCTATCCGCTGAACGCTATCCGCTGGTTTTTCCTGTCCGCTATCCGCTGAACGCTATCCGCTCGGTTTTCCTGTCCGCTATCCGCTGAACGCTATCCGCTCGGTTTTCCTGTCCGCTATCCGCTGCTTTTCGACCTGCCTGTGGAAATTTGTCAAGCTTTTCTCGCTCGGTACGAAAGTTTTCTCCTTCATTCCAAACCACTTCCACCACAATACCCTCAAAGAATTTTGGCGAGTTTTACCCCTGGACTTGGTATTCTGATAATAGGGGGTAATTTTTAAAAGATCAGGCTCGCTCGAGGGCCTCTCCACGCCGATTCCTGGCGTCGAGAGCCGGCCCCGGCGGGCCTTTTCTTTTGTCCCCCATCTTGCACTGTGCAAAGGAACAAAACCAACTCTATGAACATCTTCCAGAAAATCGGCGTCAAAATCGCGGACTTCGGCAAATGGTTCGCCGGCGAAGTCAAAACCATCGTCGGCCTCGCCTTCCGCGTTGAAGCCATCCTCAAATCCGAGAAGCCCCTCGAGCAGCCCTTCATCGCCGGCCTCTCCACCGTCGTCGCCGACGTCGAGGCCCTCATCACCGCTTCCCAGGGCGCCATCACCGCCGACGGCCTCAACTTCTCCGCCGACTCGAAGGTCTACTCCGGCTTCGTCACCCTCATCGACGACTTCCAGAAGCTCGCTCCCGTCGTCGAGCAGGCCATCCTCATCCTCGAAGGCAAAACCGCTCCCGCCGCCAGCTAACCCGCTGCGGCAGGAACACGAAGGGCCGGCGCAGTCTCGCCGGCCCTTCATCGTCTCCCAGCTCCCAGCTAAGTATTTTGAAATCAAATACGTTGACAACTTCTATTGCCGATTCAAATACATAACCGCCGCCCAAGGGCGCCCAGCGCGCACCCATCACAAAACAAAATAGAAAGCCGCAACCATTGCCGAATCAAATACATATGCGCCGCCCGAAATTGCCCGGCCCAGCAGAATCAAATACATGCGCGCCAACACCCCATCCCAGGGGGGGAGGGGGTGGGGTCGAACTCCAAAGTACCGTCTCCCAACGACGCGTCTTTCCCTATCCGCTGTCCGCTATCCGCTATCCGCTGGTCTTTCCCTATCCGCTGTCCGCTATCCGCTATCCGCTGCCTTTCAGCGCCCTCCGCCCAATATCCCGCCGAAACACCATTCCCTCAAACGAAATCCGCCCCATCGCCTCGTACACCGAACCCAAAGCCGACGGCAAATCCGCTCCCGTCGCCGTCACGCCCAGCACCCGTCCACCGGCCGTCCGATATTGTTCCCCATCGAACGAAGTCCCCGCATGAAAAATCTCCACCCCCGGCACCCGCGCCGCTTCGTCGAGCCCCGCAATCGGCAGCCCCGTCATGTAGCTGCCCGGATATCCGCCCGACGCCGCCACCACGCACGCCGAAGCGCCCGGCTTCCAGTGAATCTCCGTCTCGCTCAGCCGCCCATCCACGCAAGCCTCCAGCACTTCAACCACGTCGCTTTCCATGCGCGGCAAAATCGCCTGCGTCTCCGGATCGCCAAACCGAGCGTTGTACTCCAGCACCATCGGACCCTTCGCCGTCATCATCAGCCCGCAGTACAGCACGCCCACGAACGGAGTCTCCTCTGCCGCCATCCCATCCACGGTCTTCTGCGCAATGTGACTCAGGATCCACTCCCGCATCTGCGCATCCAGCATCGTGTCCGTCGAGTACGCGCCCATGCCGCCCGTGTTCGGCCCCGTGTCGCCTTCGCCGATCCGCTTGTGATCCTGCGCCGGAACCAGCGGAACCGCATGCTTCCCATCGCTCAGTACCAGGAACGAAAGCTCCTCGCCGGTCAAAAGTTCCTCGATCACGATGCTTTGCTGGGCCTCGCCCAGCAATTGCCCGCCGAACAAGCCCGCAATCGCTTTCTCAGCCTCCGCTTTCTGTTCGCAGATCAGCACCCCTTTGCCCGCTGCCAGCCCATCCGCTTTCACCACCACCGGCAGATGGAACATCTCCAGCGTCGCCAGCGCCTCTCTCTGCGATTCGCACACCGCATAAGCCGCCGTCGGAATCGTGTGCCGCTGCATGAACCGCTTCGCATGCGCCTTGCTCGTCTCCAGCAACGCCGCTTCCCGTGTCGGCCCAAATACCCTGAGCCCACGCTGCTCGAGCGCATCCACCAGCCCCAGCGACAGCGGCAGTTCCGGACCCACCACCGTCAGATCCGGCTTCTCCGCCGCCACCACCCGCAGCAAATCATCGATGTCCTTCTGGTCCGCCCGAACGCACTTCGCCACCGCAGCGATCCCGCCATTGCCCGGAGCGCACACTACCTCGCTCACCCGCGCCGAGCGCCCAATCGCCGCCGCCAGCGCATGCTCCCGCCCACCACTTCCAATCACCAGAACCTTCATCGGAATCCCAGCGTCCTTCTGGTACTCACCCGAGGCTATCGCAGCGCCGCCCCAATCGCCAGCCCTCAGCGCTCCCGTACCGCGGCTCGTCGCTCCTCAGACCGTCGCCGCCAGACGTTCCGCTTTGGCCTCCAGCATCGTCCGCCACACCGCCTGCCAGCGGCCCTCGCGTCGTTGAAAGACCCACAGATCCCGGCCTTCCGACTCTTCCCGATACGTCGCCCTTTCGTAGAGCATCCTGAAGTGAAAGGATGCGACCGCGCACTCTCCCACCACGTCGATGTGCTCGTCGTCCTCGGCATATTCCAGAACCCTGGCGTTTTTGCCGAATTCCAGGAAACTTTCCACCAGAATCTCTCTGCCCCGGAAGCTCCCCTTGAAGCCAGGCGCAACCATGACGATGTCAGGATCGAGATACTCCCGCATCGACGACGGATCACCCTCTCTCCAGGCTGCATTGATCGATGCCAGAACAGAATGGACCTCTGCATTGCTGTCGGACATAGCTTTCCCTCCAACCGCACGCATTATAGTCACAGCTGTTCTGGGAACTTAGCGCACCGCCAGCCACGCCTGCCAGCACACCACCACCATCATGAAGATGAGATACAACCGCAGCGACCACACCAGCGCCAGTTGCCAGCCCCGCAACCGCCGCCTCGGCACCGGCTCCTTCTTCGCCCCCACCAGCTGGTCGTGCTCCAGCGTCGACAGGACCAGGCTCGTCTCCGCCAAACTCGCATGCTCGTGCTCGCTCATCCTCTCACTCCCCTACAACCGCCCAATCCACGCCAACGCATTCGGCGCCACCACGCTGATCCCGTACAGAATGCCCGCCGCCGTCAGCAGCACGACGACTCCTCCGGCCAAAAAATTCATCCATCCCGGGCTTGGCACTCCCTCCATGATCTCCTTGTCATTCACCAGCAGATACAAAAACACCAGCGCCGGCGGCATCGCCAGTACCGCCACCACGTTCACCACCAGCACCACAAACACCAGCGGCAATCCGGGAATTACAACAATCCCAGCCGCCGCCACCGCGCACAAACCCAGCACCGCATAGAACGACTTGCCCTCCGTCATCGGCAGATTCAAACTGTGCGGCCGCTGCGTCACTTCGCCAAACGCATACGCCGACGACGTCGAAATCGTAATCGCCGCCACGATGCCCGCTTCGACCATGCCCAGCGCAAACAGCGCCGCGCCGAATCGCCCGATCACCGGCACCAGCGCCTGCGCAAACTGCGCCGCTTCGAAATTCTCCGCGCTGATCCGCCCGAACAACGGAGCCGTCGCCACAATCGCTCCCAGCGCTGCCGCTGCCGCCAGCCCAGCGCCCAGCATCGTGTCGATCCGCCCGAAATGAATATCCTTCGTCGTCAGACCCTTGTCGACCGTCGCGCTCTGCTGGAAGAACAGCATCCACGGCGTCACCGTCGCCCCAATGTCCGAAAGAATGATCAGCACCGTGTCCCGGTTGAACCCCGGCAGCGGCTTCCAGGTAAAGAACGCATGTCCCACCGCGCCCCAGTGAGGATGCGCCATCAGCGCCACCGGAATGAAAATCAAATTGAACGCCGCCGCCGCCAGCGTCACGCGCTCCCACGTCCAGTAGCGGTGGCTCAGCAACGCCGAAAACAGCACCGCCAGCGCCACCAGAACCGCTGCCCACGGCGGCACGCCGAAGAATCCAAGTCCCGCGCGAATGGCGATGAACTCTGTGATCAGCGTCAGAAAATTGCCGATCCCCAGGTCGATCATCGAGAACCATCCCCAGAATGGGCCGAACCGCTCGAAGATCAGCTCCGCGTGCCCGCGATGCGTCGCCGCGCCCAGCCGCACCGTCATCTCCTGGACCACCAGCGCCATGCCAAACGTCAGCACCACGAAGGGAAGAAAGAATCCGATGCCGAACTTCGCACCCGTCGCCGCGTACGAAAGCATGCTGGGCCCATCGTTCTCGCCCAGCATCACCAGAATCCCTGGCCCGATCAGCAGCCACAGCAGCCATGTCCGCGCCCGCAAGCCATGTCCCAGCCGCGCCGCCGACACTCGCGCCCGATCGTGCGCACGGTCGATGTCCTCGTGGGTAACGACGACTTCATCGGTCGCCAACACCTGCAGCGTGCGCCCGGATTGTGTGCCTGCACTCATCCCTGCTGCTTTCGCTCTGCTGCTTGTTCGATGGTTTGGGCCGGGAATCGCAGCCGCCTCCGCCCCCGGATCTGGCCGCCCAATCTACACGAGTGTACTTCGACTTGCCGCAGTTTGTAAACCATGATTAACACTGAAGTGTTAAGAAAAGTTCACAAAGCTTTCCCGCAGGCAGCGCCTCAAAATTCGCAGCGCTCCGCGCCAAAAAGCTCTAAAATGTTCAGCGGTGACAACGAGCCTCCTCATCTCGTGCCCGCCGCGTCTCCGGCGCTTCCACCGTGGCCGTCACGACCGCGGACGACGTATCTTTTCGAACTGAGTGCTTCTCTTCCGCTCCGCGCCAGGCGAGCGCGTGAGCGAGCCCTCTGCTCTTTCAACCGGAGAACTAACCCACACGGCCGAACGCAGGAGTTTTTTATGAACCGGTTTAACAAATTTCTGGCGGCTACGTATCTGTCGCCTTTTCAGCGCATCAAGCTGCGCAGCATGCGGCGCTCTACCACCGGTTTGGTGCTTGTGGCCGCGGCGTCCGTTCTGTCGTTCGAAAGCGGCTATGCCCAGAACAAAACCGCCTGCCCCTTGTTCAACAAGGCGGATGTAGAAGCGGTTATGGGAGTGACGTTCCACGCCGAGGCCCCCGACCCTTACAGCTGTTCCTTTACGAACTGGTGGTCAGCCAACCCGCCGCCTCCGCCCCGGCCGCCGAAGGTAGTTGAGCTTTCCATCGAGGTCCACTACTCGCCGGCGCCCGACCCTCATGCCGTCGATGAGGCTCGCAAGCAGGTAGACGAGCAGACCTACGAGGATCCAACGGATGTGCCCGGTCTCGGGGATGCCGCCTTTTGCATCTATTGCGTCGATCATCTGGCGAACGTGCCCGATCACGCGACGCTTTTCGTTTTCCGCGGCGGCACCATGCAATTGGTGATTACCGGTGGCCAAAATGTCGGCCTTGAACAAGCGAAAGCCCTTGCCTTGAAAGTACTCGGTACTCTCGGTGCGTCGGGCAAGACGGACTATGTTTACGGAGATCAGACGACCGCTTTTAAGAAGCCGGTGCTGAACCATCTTGGCCCCAAGCCGAGCAGGATTGATCAACTCAGGCATGACCTCAGCGCGAAGGCTGACGCCGGAGATACCAAAGCCCAACTAGCGCTCGGTAAACTCTATCAATACGGCACCCTAACTCCGGATGGAAGCGCGAAGCCTGATTATTCGGCAGCAGCCTATTGGTACCAGCGGGCTTCCGACCGCGGCGAAGCGCAAGCGGCATGTGAATTGGCGGTCATTTACCGCGACGGCTTGGGAGTGGCCGCGAACCCGGCTACCGCGTTGAACCTCTTCAGGAAGGCCGCGGAGGCGGGATATGTCCCGGC
>JBAVUB010000524.1:0-1954 GCA_049696575.1 Acidobacteriaceae bacterium
GGGTGTGGCGTCGCACGACGGCACGATGCCGGCGGAGGAACTGATCAACCAGGCGGACGAGGCTCTCTACCGCGCCAAGCGGCTGGGCCGTAACTGCGTCAGCGCCGGCGCGTGGAAGGATCTTGAGGGCACTGCCCTTCCGAGCATGGCCGCCGACCAGGGTCACGGCGTGAACTGAAGATCATCTGAACCGCATCATCGGATCGAAGTGAGGGCGAGATAAGACGCCGGGTGCGCCTTATCTCGTCTCCTGCCTGACTACGTCCCTGGCCTAGCGGGGGTGTCCGCCGCCGTGGGGGGCACCACCGCGATATCCGGGCAGAGCATGTTCCCCGCCTGCATCATGGCCGGCATTGCCTGTGTGGCCTCGTCCGTCCCGCGCCTCATTGCCCTGGAAATGGTAGAACGGCCTGGCCCCGCGAGGAGGCATCGGCCCGTTGTAACCGTGGTGGGGATCATAGCGGTTGTCGACATGACCGTAGAAGCCGCGAGGTCCGTGGAACCAGGGACCGGCTCCGAGGAACACTCCGCCCACAAACCAATCGGGTCCGTAGTAGCCATAGGGCGCGCAGTCGTAGGGAGGATAGTCGAAGTAGCCGTAGGGACAGATGGGAGCCGGTCCGATATCGACTCCGACGGAAACCTGGGCCGGCGCATGCGCCGGCGCGACGAGGGCACAGCTAAGCAGCAGGATTGCGGGAGCGACGAACGCAAGGGCTCTGAATTTGAACATGGTGTCTCCTTGGTTGGTTCAGAGTGACAGGGTGAGCGGGGAGTTGTATCTCCGGTGCACCGTTGAGGCCCGGAACTGGGCCCGGAACATCGATGCGGGCATTCTACGCTGATCGGTTGGCGCGGAGGTAAGAGGCGCCTGCCTGCTCTAGTGATGGACTTCGAGGAATGGGTCCGCGTAGAGAACGTATGCCAGCGCGGTTGGGTCGTGGGTGTCGTCGAAGGTGCGTTGCCTGGTTTGGCGCACGACTTCGGCCACCGGGGCGGATGCATTCTCGAGAAGAATTTTGTAGAAATTCGCTGCGAAAACGCCGGCTACCTGGTCCGACACTGGCCATAGAGCGCCGAGGTAGCCGCTCGCGCCAGTATCGAGCAGAGCAGGCGCCCAGCCATCGAGTGCGCCAACGGCCTGCCGCGCCTGTCCCACCTCGCACGCGTTGAAGAAGTAGAAGGGATGCGTGCTGCCGGAGTTCACGAGCGACTTCCAGGTGGCCGGGGCGAGCTCGCTGTCTTCCAGCAGGATGGCAAACTGCGGCCCGCCGTCTGCATCGCGAACCGCGCCGTGACCGGCAAAGTGGACGATGCCGTCGGGAAGATTCGCGGCCAGCGCCCGCACATCGCTGTAGTCGCCCTTCACATTCTCGAATCCCTCCTGGCTGCGGAGTGAATCGGCTTCCTGCTGCGCCGCGTCGAGAGCCATCGATCCGGTGTAATGCGGGGCGATGACGACCAGCTTCTGTACCTGCAAGGCCTGCGGAGGCCGCGGCAGGCCGGTGGTGCCTAACTGCCAGCGCGCGACGCGGGCGGTCAGACCCAGGAACTCCTGCCGATCCTGCCCACCGTTCCGGGCGGCGCGCATCAGCTCCCACGGCAGCATGGGATCGTCGCTCAGCACCTGCACGGAACGCAGCTCGATGCCCGCATCGCGCAGCTGCCAGTAAAGCTGCTTGAATTCCGGCGGAGTGAAGCGGTCGTAGAGGTCCGCCCCAAAGCCACGGGCGAGGTCTTCTGCCTGCTGTGCCGAGGGCGGTGCTTCTCCCTCGATGGTCACGCCGCGTCCGTGGCGCGCCAGCTCCGCCAGCTTCGTTCCGATGTAGGCGCGCATTTCTGCGGCTTTCGGCAGCGTCGCTTCCACCGGCGAGGCGTAGCGCGTCACAAAGGTGAGGTGCAGCGTGTCGTCGCTGTGGCTTTCGATGATGGTCAAATCGGGCGCCGCCATCTG
>JBAVUB010000525.1:0-19169 GCA_049696575.1 Acidobacteriaceae bacterium
CCCCACCGGCCACACCCGGCTCAACGCGAATCCCGCCGCCTCCAGCAGCACTCTCCACTCGCGCTCGCTGCGCTCCTTGCCGCCCGTCACCGCCAGCATGTTCAGATCGCTCATCAGCCGGACTTCGATGGCAGCATCGGCCCGTGAAACCACTGCAGGCAACACAAATTCGATCACCAGCAAACGACCGTCCTCCGGAATCACAGCGCGACAGTTCCTCAGCAGAGCAACCGCGTCCGCGTCCTCATATCCATGCAGAACATGCTTCAGCATGTACACATCCGCGCCCGCGGGAACCGCAACGTCCAGATCCGCGGCCAGCAACTCACAGCGTGAAGCAAACTCCCCACCCGCAAAGCGCGCCCGCGCCGCAGCCACGCTGTCTTCGCGATCCACCAGCATCCCCCGCAGGTGAGGATTCAGCCCCAGCACCGCCAGCAGCAGCGACCCTCCGCCCCCGCCAAGATCCGCCACCACCTTCGCCCGCGAAAAATTCCACGCCCGCGCAATCGGTGCATAATCCTCTGCCGGAGCCGTGCCCATCACCGCGCGAAAAATCGCATGCCCCTCCGGTTCCTGCGACCACCGCGAAGGCACCTTCGGATCCCGCACCTCGGCAGCCTTCTTCCCGCTTCGAACGCACTCCGTCAGCAGCGACCATTCGTCGGCCAGCAGATCCCCCCAAAAGATCACCGACGCCCATGCCGCCCCAGGCACATCCCTGCGCAGCCCCCTGCCCTTCGCGGTCAGCCGAAAATGCTCCGCCGTCGTCTCCTCCGTCAACCCGATCCCGGCCAAAGCACGGAGCAAACGGTATAGAGCGCCGCGATCCGCGCCGCACTTCTCCGCCAGAAAATCCACGCCCCGCACCTCATCTCCCAGAGCATCGGCAACGCCCAGCCGCGCAGCGGCGCACAACACGCGGCTCCGCGCATACCCCATCGCCATCTCCACCAGCTCCGCATTTCGAATCACATTCCCGATCCCGCCACTCGCCTGCGCCATGCGCCACCTCACTTCAGCAAGAAGCATATCCCGACCCGCAACCACCACCCGCAACCCGCTACCGTCCGTTCGCCAATCCCTTAAGATGGATTCTGCTATGAACCCATCCCACCACGGCTTCTCCACCCGCGCCATCCACGACGGACAGGAACCCGACCCGCGCACCGGCGCCGTCACCGTCCCCATTTATCCCACCTCCACCTATCAGCTCCAGGGCATCGAGAAACACCGCGGCTGGGAATACTCCCGCGTCTCCAACCCCACCCGCGACGCCCTCGAAACCAACCTCGCCTCGCTCGAAGGTGGAGCCACCGGCCACGTTTTCGCCAGTGGCATGGCCGCCATCGCCGCCCTCGTCACGATGCTCAACGCCGGCGATCACGTCATCTGCGGCGACAACGTCTACGGCGGCACCACTCGCCTCTTCAGCCAGGTCATCGTCCGCCACGGCATCGAGTTCTCCTTCATCGATACCTCCAATCCCGACAGCGTCCGCCGCGCCATCCGCCCCACCACAAAGCTCGTCCACATCGAAACCCCCACCAACCCGCTCATGACCCTCACCGACATCCGCGCCGTCGCCAATGTCTGTCACGAGCACGGCATCGACATGAGCGTCGACAACACCTTCATGTCGCCGTATTTCCAGCGCCCCATCGAATTCGGCGCCGACATCGTCATGCACTCCACCACCAAATTTTTAAACGGCCACTCCGACGGCCTCGGCGGTGTCCTCGTGGCCACCAAACCCGAGCACGCTGAAACCTTCCGCTTCGTTCAAAAATGCACTGGCGGCATTCTCTCGCCCTTCGAGAGCTGGCTCATCCTGCGTGGCGTCAAAACCCTCGCCGTCCGCATGCGACAGCATGATGAAAACGGTCGCCAGGTCGCCGCTTATCTCGTCAAACATCCGAAGGTCAGCTCCGTCCGGTATCCCGGCCTCGAAACGCACCCGCAACACGAGCTGGCCAAACGCCAGATGTCCGGCTTCGGCTCCATGATCGCCTTCGAAGTCGGCTCCCGCGCCAACGCCGACAAGCTCCTCCAAAGTGTCCGCGTCATCACCAACGGCGAATCGCTCGGCGGCGTCGAGTCCCTCATCTCCCATTCCGCCACCACCACCCACGCGGCCGTTCCTTTCGAAGAACGCCAGCGCATCGGCATCACCGAAGGCCTCGTCCGCATCTCCGTCGGCATCGAAGACATCGCCGATATCCTGGCCGACCTCGATCAGGCCCTCAAAGCAATATGAAAACGCTGCTTTTCCTGTTGCTGTTGTCCATAACCCTCAGCAGCCACGCTCAACCGCCGTATCAATATTTCCGCGTCGGATCGCCCACCAACGTCCACGTCCATCCCCATGCCGGCTACGCGCTCATGGGTGGCGGCAAAGACCTCGACGAAGCCTTCCAATGGTTCTGCAACCGAGCGGACGGCGGCGACCTCCTGGTCCTCCGCGCCACCGGAACCGACGCCTATAACCCGTACATCCAGGGCCTCTGCCACCTCAACTCCGTCGCAACCCTCATCATCCCCGACCGCACGGCAGCCAGCGACCCATTTGTCACCGCCGCCATTACAAATGCTGCCGCCATCTTCATTTCCGGCGGCGATCAGGCCCGCTACATCAATTTCTGGGCCGGAACCCCCGTTCAAACGGCTTTGCGCGATGCTGTGAAGCGAGGCATCCCCATCGGAGGAACCAGCGCCGGACTCGCCGTCCTCGGCCAATACATCTACTCCGCCCAAAACGACCCACCCGACGGTCCCGACCTCACCTCCGACGCCGCCCTCGCCGATCCCTTCAACCACCAGGTCGTCATCGCGCCCGATCTGCTCGGCATTCCCATCCTGAACGGCATCATCACCGACTCGCACTTCGATACGCGCCACCGCGAAGGCCGCCTGCTCGTCTTCATGGCCCGCATCCTCGCCTCCAACCAGACGAAAACCATCCGCGCCATCGGCGTCGACGAGCGCGTCGCCGTCCTCGTCGACCCCGACGGCCACGCCCAGGTTGTGGGGAAAAAGGATGGCGAAGCGGATTTCTATGAAGCGAGCGAAAAACCGCAGCAATGCGAGCCGGGCAAGCCGCTGCACTTCGATCCCGTCGCTAAGACAGATGTCCACTCGGGAGAATCGTTCAACCTGGCGCGCTGGCAAGGACCACGCGCACCCAATCAAATGAGCATTTGGAGTGCAGGTGCCGGCGGAGTCGTCCATTAAACCGCCAACCGCTTTTCAGCGAACCGCCTTTTAGCTACCCGCTTTTTAGCTACCAGCTACTGGTTACCGGCTACCAGCCAGCGGCTGCACGCTGCGGGCCGCCGCCTGCGGGCTTTTCTGTAACCTGCACCCTGTAACCTGTGCCCTGCTACTGATGCGGCCTCTGCCGCAGAGGGTGCAGATCTGTAGGGGCCCCGCGCTATGCGAGTGCGTCGAGTCCATGCTTTTCGACAACAGACAGGAGCTTGAGTGCCATCCCACTGGGCTGTTTTGCACCTGTTTCCCACTTTTCGATCGTGGATTCGCTGGTGTTGAGATAACGAGCGAAGACCGGCTGGCTGACCCGAAGCCGCAGCCGAAGCTTTCTGATCTGAGCTGGCTTTAATACCGGTGGCGTGCGGAGACACGACTCATCGAAGTGCCGCATCGTGGTCTTGTCGACCGCTCCCACTTTGTACATCGCGGAGGCTGAAGAGTGGATCGCCTGAAACGCATCGCTCCTGAATTTACGCCTGGCTGCCATTGCAAATCTCCACCCAGTCCCCCTCGCGCAGTAACTGGTTCACCTGGTACGTTGAGAGTCCCGCATACACCCGGACGAGTTTTCGAAACTCGGCTAATTCATCGTCTTCAATGTTCGCTCGATCCTGCTTGGCAAAAAGATATTCGTAGATCCAGAACTGCCTGGCTCTGCTGAGAATGATCGAGCGATATTGGTTCTTCCTGAGCCGCTTGTTGTATACGCCGCCTCCGAGGTCATCCGCCTGCCCGGCCATCACCTGCAGGATCGCCGAACAAAGCTCCTCATCGGCAATGCGGGCTTTCCGCGCCGCCCTTGCGAACCACGCTGTCTTGAACGTGCGAGCCAAGCCTGGATTCGCCACGGAATCGATTGTAGCACCAGGTGCAACTTTGGGGTCAAATCGAGACTCACGCCACAGCGGAGCGGAGGACTTCTGCGGACCGCAGGCTGCAGGCTTTTCTGTAACCTGCACCCTGTAACCTGTAACCTGCTACTGATGCGGTCTCTGCTCCGCCGGCGGCACATTGAGCACGCCCGGCTCCAGCACATTCGGCGTCTCTTCCCGCAGCTCCGGCAACGGCCCCTCGAGCGCAATCTTCAGAACCTCGTCCATCGTATCCACGAAGTTAAGCTTCATCGCGTTTCTCAGGTTCTCCGGAATCTCCGGCAGATCCTTGCGATTGTCTTCCGGCAGAATCGCCTCGAAAATGCCGGCACGATGCGCTGCCAGCAGCTTCTCTTTCAGTCCGCCAATCGCCAGCACCTTGCCGCGCAGCGTCACTTCGCCCGTCATCGCCAGGTCGCGACGCACCGGAATCTTCGCCAGCGCGCTGGCCAGCGCCGTCGCCAGAGTTATCCCAGCCGACGGCCCGTCCTTCGGAATCGCCCCTTCCGGCACATGGATATGAATGTCGACGTTGCGATAGAAATCCCGCGGCAGTCCCAGGTGCTGCGCCCGGCTCCGCACATACGAAAGCGCCGCCTGTGCCGACTCGGTCATCACGTCGCCGAGCTGCCCGGTGGTGGTGAGCTTGCCCTTGCCATCCAGTACCTGCACTTCGGTTTGCAGAATGCTCCCGCCCACTTCGGTCCACGCCAGCCCATTCACCAAACCAATTTCGCTCTTCTCGTGCACCATCGAATCCCGGAACTTCGGCACTCCCAGAAACTCCGCCAGATTCTCCGGAGTCAGCGTCTCCTTGTACTTCGCTCCGCTCTTCACCACGCGCCGCGCAACCTTGCGGCACACGTTGCCGATCTCGCGCTCCAGATTCCGCACGCCCGCTTCGCGCGTGTAGCTGCGAATCATCTCCGTCAGCGCCCCATCGGTGAACGACACATTCTTGTCCGTCAGCCCGGTATTGTCGCGCTGCTTCTTCACCAGATACTGCTTCGCAATCTCCAGCTTTTCCACTTCGGTGTATCCATGCAGCCGCAGAATCTCCATGCGGTCCTGCAGCGCCGCCGGAATCGTGTGCAGCACATTCGCCGTGGCCACAAACAGCACCTGCGAAAGGTCGTATTCCACGTCGAGGTAGTGATCCTGGAAGCTGTGGTTCTGCTCCGGATCCAGTACCTCCAGCAGCGCCGACGCCGGATCCCCGCGAAAATCCGACGCCATCTTGTCCACTTCATCCAGCATGAACACCGGATTCCGCGTGCCCGCCTTCTTCATCGACTGGATAATTTGCCCCGGCAGCGCTCCGATATACGTGCGCCGATGCCCGCGAATCTCCGCTTCGTCTCGAATCCCGCCCAGCGAGAGCCGCACAAACTTCCGCCCCGTTGCCTTCGCAATCGACATGCCCAGCGACGTCTTCCCCACGCCCGGCGGCCCAACAAAGCACAGGATCGATCCCTTGGGATTCTTCACCAGCTGGCGCACCGCCAGAAACTCCAGAATCCTCTCTTTGATCTTCTCCAATCCGTAGTGATCGGCGTTCAGCACCTTCTCCGCGTGATCGATGCTCCGCGTTTCCTTCGACCTCTTCTTCCACGGCACAGCCAGCAGCCAGTCCAGATAATTCCGCGAAACCGTCGACTCGGCCGACATCGGCGGCATCGCTTCCAGCTTCTTCAGCTCCTGCGTCGCCTTCTCGAAAACGTCCTTCGGCATGCCCGACGTTTCAATCTTCTTCTTCAGCTCGTCGAACTCGCTCTTTTCCCCGCGCCCCAGCTCTTTCTGGATCGCCTTGATCTTCTCGTTGAGGTAGTACTCTTTCTGCGCCCGCTCCATCTGCCGCTTCACGCGGGACTGGATGCTCCGGTCCATATTCAGTTTTTCAATCTCAATGTCCAGCACATCGGCGATCTTCAGCAGCCGCTCCGGCAAATCGAAAATGTCGAGCAGCTCCTGCTTGTCCGGCACTTCCAGTTGCAGATTCGCGGCGATCGTATCCGCCAATTTCGATGGCTCATCGGTGCGAATCGCCGACGCCACCGTCTCCACATTGAGCGACTGCTGCAGTTTCACATACTGCTCAAACAGCGAAGTGACTCGCTGCACCAGCTGCTCGATCTGCGGAGTAATCTCCGGCAGCGGTTTCGCCACCTTCACCGTCGCGACGAAAAATCCATCCGCATCGCTGATCTCAACCGCCCGCGCCCGCTCAATGCCCTCGACCAGCACCTTGATGTTCCCATCGGGCATGCGCACGCTCTGCACGATGTTCCCCACCGTGCCGACCTGATAAATCTCGTCCGGTCGCGGCTCATCCACCCGCGCATCATGCTGCGTCGCCAGGAAAATCTTGCGCTCGCCGTTCAGCGCCTCTTCCAGGGCCCGCACGCTCGACTCGCGCCCCACCACGAACGGGGTCATCATGTGCGGAAAGATGACCATGTCCCGAATGGGCATCATGGGAAATTTGCGGAGCTCGTTTCGTTCCCGGCTCTCTTTGGACGGCTGGCTCACGGGATTCCTTTCGAGGCTGCGTTCTTCCGGCGATTCGTACGGCTCATGCTCTTACAGAAAGAGTAACCCATCCGGTGAAGGACTGTGCAAACCATGGTCATTTTTGTGGTTCGGAGGAAATCGACTGCACACCCGCAGCGAAAAACACGCAGCCGCAGCGTTTAGACGCACTTGCCCCACACAGAGTGTCAGTTTTCCTCAGAGACGGTCCATCCCAAACGTAACCCGAGAATTCCGAAATGGGCCTCGAGCCCCGCCTCAGCCCGCCTTATCCAGCAGCATCATGGAGAGATTGCGGTTCCTCACCATCTCCGCCTCGATCTCCAGTTCCTTGATCTTCTTGTTGCTGGGGAGGTGATACATCAGGTCCAGCATCAATTCTTCCAGGATCATCCGCAACCCGCGCGCTCCCACTTTGCGCAACAGCGCTTCCTGGGCAACCGCGCGCGTCGCGTCCTCAGTAAAGCTCAGCTTCACGCCCTCATAATCGAACAGCTTTTGATACTGCTTCATGATCGCGTTGCGCGGCTTGGTCAGAATCTCCACCAGCGCCGCCTCATCCAGCTCGTCCAGAATCCCGATCACCGGCAGCCGTCCGACAAATTCCGGAATCAGCCCGAACCGGATCAAATCCTGTGGCTCCGACTGCCGCAGCAATTCGCTGTCCCGCTGCGGATGCAGAGGCGCTCCCGTGGGATCCTGCTGATCCTTGTCCGCGATCGCCTTGAACCCCAGCGCCTTTTTCCCGATCCTGCGACCCACAACCCGCTCCAGCCCCACAAAAGCTCCGCCACAGATAAACAAAATATTCGTCGTGTCCACCGGCGTGAATTCCTGGTGCGGATGCTTCCGTCCACCCTGCGGCGGCACATTGGCCACCGTGCCTTCCAGAATCTTCAGCAGCGCCTGCTGCACGCCCTCACCCGACACGTCCCGCGTGATCGATGGATTCTCGTCCTTGCGCCCAATCTTGTCGATCTCGTCGATATAAATGATGCCCGTCTGCGCCCGCGCCACATCCCCATCCGCCGCCTGCAGCAGCTTCAGGATGATGTTCTCCACATCCTCGCCAACATACCCAGCTTCGGTCAGCGTGGTCGCATCCACAATCGCGAACGGTACATCCAGCATCTTCGCCAGCGTGTGCGCCAGCAAGGTCTTTCCGCTGCCCGTGGGCCCGACCAGCAGAATGTTCGACTTTTGCAGCTCGACATCGGCCCCGCGCGTCCGGTTCATCTGCACGCGCTTGTAATGGTTGTAGACAGCGACCGCCAGCTTCTTCTTCGTCTGATCCTGGCCGATCACATATTCGTCGAGGAACGCTTTCACTTCCTGCGGCTTCGGCAAATGAGTGGGTGCGGCGCCTGCGGAGGTCTCGGTGCGGTCGTCTTCCAATATCGAATTACAAACAGCGACGCACTCGTCGCAGATGTATGCGCGCGGGTAATCGCTCGGCGATGAAATCAGTTTGGCAACCGCGTCCTGCGACTTGTGACAGAACGAACAGCGTAGTGCTTCATCGGATCCCGTACGCGTTTTCATCTGCTGCTACTCCTTCACTACCTCAAATTGCTTCAGGAGATCACTGGCTTGTCGTCGTAGTCCGCGGGCGATCGATAATCTCATCGATGATCCCGTACTCCTTCGCCTGCGGAGCGTTCATGATGAAATCCCGTTCCACGTCTCGTTCGATCTTCTCGAGGCTTTGCCCGGTATGTTTCGCCATGAGCTTGTTCGTGATTTCGCGGATGCGAATAATTTCCCGCGCGTGGATGTCGATATCCGTCGCCTGCCCCGCCAGTCCTCCCATCGAAGGCTGGTGGATCAGGATCCGGCTGTTGGGCAGGCCGAAGCGCTTTCCCTTCGTTCCCGCCATCAGCAGAAAGGCGCCCATGCTGGCCGCCTGCCCGATGCAGTACGTCACGCAATCGTTCCGGATGAACTGCATCGTGTCGTAGATCGCCAGCCCCGCGGTAATCGAACCGCCCGGCGAGTTGATGTACAGCTGTATGTCTTTCTCCGGATCGTCTCCGGATAAAAAGAGTAACTGTGCGATCACCAAATTCGCAATCTGATCGTCGATCGGTGTACCGAGAAAGATAATGTTGTCGCGCAGCAGACGCGAATAAATGTCGTACGCCCGCTCGCCGCGGCTCGTCTGCTCGATGACCATCGGTACTAACGCCATAGCTTCTCTCTACTCCTTCTAGTTCTGAGGCTTCCTCGCCTCATCGTCAGTGACAGGTATCACCTCGCGCCTGTTTTCGGCGCCTCAGGTAAGCCGCTCTACCAACAAGCCGCCCGTTTTCTCCCGTCGTAATTGTTCTCGAATTGCAGCCAGACTCCCCTCACGGGTCAATCGTTCCCGCAGGCTTTCCACCGGTTCCCGCGTTTGCAATGAGATTACCTGAAGCTCGTGCTCCAATTCGTCGTCACTGACATTAATGTTTTCCACATCGGCAATACGGTCCAGCACCAGCGTCCCCTTCACCTCGCTCATCGCCGATTCTCGCTGCGCCTCCCGCAGCCGGTCAAAATCCAGCTTGCGCATATCCTCGGTGCGCATGCCCTGCGCCGCCAGCGCTCGCAGCCCCCGCTCCAGCCTTGTGTCGATCTGGCTCTGCACCATCGACTCCGGAACCGGAAACTCAAACTTCGCCACCAGCGCATCCAGCAGCCGATTCCGAGTATCCGCCAGAAGCCTGTGTTTCTTATCCGCTGCCAGGTGTTCTCTCAGCTTTTTCTTCAGATCTTCAAGACTCTCGTAGCTGCCCAGTTCCTTCGCAAACGCATCGTTCAGCTCCGGCAGCACCTTCTTGCGAATACCCCGGACCTCGACGTGATACGCCACCGTTTTACCCGCTAGACGCTTCTGTCCGAAATCCCCCGGATAGGTCACTTCGAACTTCAGCTCCTGCCCCACCTTCCCTCCGCGCAGCGCGTCGCTAAACGCCGGCACCGTATCCTTCCCGCCGATCTCCACCGATACATCCTTCGCCTCAATCGGCTGCGGCTTCTTCTCCGCCGCTTCCCCACCCTCGCCGGCCTGTGTGTTTTCACCATCCACCTCGCCCGTAAAGGTGATCTGCGCCCAATCCCCATCGGCCAGGACCCGATCCTCTGTCACCGTTTCCATCGTCGAACGCGCGTCGCGAATGCGTTCCATCTCGGCGTCGAATTCGCCATCGGTCAGCTCGGTCTCCGGCTTCTCCACTTTCACACTTTGGTACCCCTCCACCGAAAATTCCGGGGCAACCTCAAACGCAGCCTTAAATTTCAGCGGCTGGCCCTCCTCCAGCTGCAGATCGGTCACCTGCGGCCGCGATACCGGCCGCAAACCTTTTTGCTGAATCGCCGTTTGAAAATGCGGAGGCACCACCGCCTCGACCACCTCTTCGCGAATCGCCCCCGCGAAGCGCGACCGCAGCACCGTCTCCGGCACCTTCCCTGGACGAAAGCCAGGAATCCGCGCCAGCTTCTGATATTTCTTCAGCACCGTGCGGAAGCTCTTCGTCACTTCCTCCGCCGGCACTTCCACTTCCACCTCGCGCGTGCACTCCGGATTGAGCGCCGGCTGTACAGCCGCATGCTCGTGCCCTTCATGCCCCGCTTCGTCGTGACCGGGTTCCGCCTGGCTGGGTTCCGTGTGGCTGGTTTCCGTTTGACTGGCTTCCGTTGTCGCCGTTTCCGCCGTCGCGGAAGGATTCACTTCACTGGTCTCTGTTGTGCTCAAGGGTTTGCCTTCCGGAGCCGGATTCCCGCTGGATTGTCCTGGACCTTAAGGGGAAGCGGCAGGAGTGGGTGATAGGTTCCTGGGGTTCCGCGATTCGGTTAGCACGCGGGAGAGGGGCGATGTTGGCCTGCGATGTTGTCCTGCCTCTCTATGGTAAGGACTGGAAGCCAATCCGCGCAAACCGGCCACCAGCTACCGGCCACCAGCCGCCGGTGCTGATCCTCAATCGGTCTGGGTGCACACGGCGCCGAGCAGAGCATTAATCACACGCGCAGCTTCCGCCGCCTCGGCCAGAATCGACTGTGCCTTTTGCAGATCGAGGAACCCGAGATCGCCGGCCAGTTCGATCTGGGTCTGCAGCTCATACAGAGAGCCTCGCGCCTGA
Organism: Acidobacteriaceae bacterium; assembly: GCA_049696575.1. Taxonomy (GTDB): domain Bacteria; phylum Acidobacteriota; class Terriglobia; order Terriglobales; family Acidobacteriaceae; genus Palsa-343. Next base: position 10,787 of record JBAVUB010000525.1, read on the forward strand.
GTCAGGAATTGCGCAAAGCTCCTGTCGGTCTTACGCCCCCGTCCTTCCGCAATATTGCTGGGAACCGAGATCGCGGCGCGTCGAATCTGGCTGGTAAGTCCAAATTTCTCCTTTTCCGGAAATCCCTCCGTGAGCGCGTAGATTTTGCGTGCCAGCGCCATGGACAGCTGCCAGGCCTTCAGGTCGCGGAAGTGTCGGGTTTCCATTCTGCTTTCCATGCGACAGCGAATTGCTCCCGTGCGCAAGAGCACCAGAGTTTCCCAGGAATCTTTCGTCACCCACCAGCCACCAGCCACCAGCCACCAGCTACCAGACACCAGCTACCAGCTACCAGCCACCAGCCACCAGCTACCAGCCACCAGCTACCAGCTGTACTCTGAAGGGTCCCATGAGTGAGCCGCCGAGAATGACCATCCGCACCCTCTCCTCCCGCGAGATCTACCGCAACCGCTGGCTCCGCCTGCGCGAGGACCAGATCGAGCGCCCCAACGGCGCCCGCGGCATCTACAGCGTCGTCGACAAGGACGACTGCGCCATCATCGTCCCCATCGAGCGCGACACCATCTACCTCATCGAGCAGTTCCGCTACACCATCCAGCAGCGCGCCCTCGAGCTCCCCCAGGGGGGATGGGAAACTCCCAACGTCAATCCCGAAGACCTGGCCCGCGGCGAGCTGCGCGAAGAAACCGGCCTGACCGCCGAGACCATGACCTTCCTCGGAACCCTGTGGATCGCCTACGGCTTCGCCCGCCAGAAGCTCCACGTCTTCCTCGCCACCGGCCTCACCCCAGCCGGCGCCCATCCCGACGCGGAAGAGCACGACCTGGTCCTGCGCACAGCCTCCATCGCCGACTTCGAGCAAATGCTCCTCGACGGCACCATCCAGGACAGCTGCACCGTCGCCGCCTGGGGTTTGTACCGGCTCTGGAAGGAACGGCAAAGGTAGCTGCCTGGGTGCCCCACATCTGGCCGGTTTTGCCAGATGTGGGATTGCGACGCCCTCAAAGCTGCTTCCCGAGCCCCTGTGCAAATCTTGTCAAGCCTTTCCCGCACGGTACAAAAGTGTTGTATCTGATCCCAAACGACTTCCACCACAATTCCCTCGTAGAATTTTGGCGGTCTTCCCCCCTTCAGCGTGATATACTGAACTTATAGTAGGAAACGAGAAAAAGCCTGTCCATCCCGGCAGGCTTTTCTGTTTGGAGAGGAGACCGCCGTGCCATCAACCCAGCCAACCCGCGCAGCCCAGACCCGCCCGGCCGCCTCCTGTCTCCCAGTTCCCGGTGCCCGGTGCCCGGTGCCCGAATCCAGGCCGCACCCCGCGAATCTAATCCACTGGTCCCCAACCTCCCCAGACCAGAATGGAAATCTATGTCACTCGGGCCAGTGAGAGAAATCCTGTCGACCAAACCCACCCTCGAAGGCGCCGGTGTCCGCCTCGAGCGCGCCTTTGGCTTCGGCAAAACCAAAGACTTCGATCCCTTCCTCCTCCTCGACGACTTCCGCAACGACCATCCCGAGGACTACCTCAAGGGATTCCCATGGCACCCGCATCGCGGCATCGAAACCATCACCTACGTTCTCGCCGGCTCCGTCGACCACGGCGACTCCCTCGGCAACAAGGGCAAAATGTCCGCCGGTGACGTCCAGTGGATGACCGCCGGCAGCGGCATCCTCCACCAGGAAATGCCCAAAGGCGACCCGCAGGGCCGCATGCACGGCTTCCAGCTCTGGGCCAACCTGCCCTCGCATTTGAAGATGACCGACCCGCGCTACCAGGACATTCCGTCCGCTGCGATTCCGGAAGTCACCGAAGACGACGGCACCACCGCCCGCATCATCGTTGGCGAATTCTGGGGTAAAAAAGGTCCCGTTGAAGGAGTAGCCGCAGACCCCAATTACATCGACGTCTCCGTGCCGCCGAACAAGAAGAAGCGTCTCAAGGTCGAAACCACCCGCAACGCCTTCGCCTACGTCTTCGCCGGCTCCGGAACCTTCCGCGACGCCTCCGATCCGCAGGCCGTGCTCACCGAATCCGGAGCCGACCCGAACGCGCAGCCCGTTTACGATGCGACCAACCACTCGCTCGTCCTCTTCGATCGCGGCGACGAAATCCAGGTCCAGGCTGGACCCGAAGGCATCCGTTTCCTCCTGGTCAGCGGCAAGCCCATCGAAGAACCCGTCGCATGGTACGGACCCATCGTCATGAACACCCAGGAGCAGCTCCGCCAGGCCATGACCGAACTCCAAACCGGCCACTTCATCAAGCACCGTTGAACTCAGGAGTTGTTGTCGTTTTTAGTTTGTCGTCTTTGGGTTGTCGCTTTTAGATTGTCATCCTGAGCGAAGCGAAGGACCTTGCGTTTGCTTTTCGGCTGGCTGCCCTCCGCCTGCAGTTGGCAGACGGGAGACCCGGCCGTTTTCACACTCCATTCATCAATCCGAGGCGCCCGATCCAGTTAAAGTGAGGGTGCCTCGGATGCGCCCAGCCCTTCAACTCATCTTGTTGGTTTGCTGTGCCATTGGGAGCACCGGTTCCCTGATGGCCCAGATGCCTTTCTATACCGACAACGCCGACGTGACCGACCAGGGCACTCTGCACTTCGAGTTTTTCAACGAGTACGACGGCCTCCAATCCGCCCAGTATCCCGATCTTCGCCAGAACACCTTCAACTACAAGGTCAACTACGGTCTCGCGCACGGCCTCGAACTGGACCTCGATGCACCGTATCTCGATATCTATCGAGCACCCGGCTCGCAGACCTCCAACGGACCTGGCGATACCGACATGGGCATCAAGTGGAACTTCCACAAGTCCACGCAACCGCTTGGCATTCCAGCTCTCTCGGCGAGCCTGTACATCGAATTTCCCACCGGCGATGCAAGCCAGGAACTCGGTTCCGGCCTCACCGATTACTGGCTCAACTCCATCGCTCAGGAACCCTTCTCCGACAAGACCAGGCTCAACGCTAACTTTGGTTTTCTCTTCGCCGGCAATACCAGCACCGGCGTCATCGGCACTCGGAATACTCGCGGTCATGTTTACACCGGAGGTCTTTCCCTGGTTCACGACTACACCCAGCGCCTGAGTCTGGGCCTCGAAGCCTATGGTGCCATCGCCGATAACAAAAGCCTGGGTAAAGACCAGTTCCAGGGTCTCGCGGGAGGCTGGTACCAGCTCAACAGCCGCACCGCCATTACCTTCGCAGCCCTCGGTGGCAGCCACATTGCCAGCCCGAAGCTCGGCGCACAAGTCGGCTTCGAAGTAGACTTCCCTCTGCGCCACGCAAAGCAACTTGCATCAACCCATTGGAGAACGCCATGACCTGCAACCCTGAAGTGCTCCGCAGTGTTCCGCTCTTTTCCCTGCTCGACGACGACGAAACCGCGGTCCTTGCCGCCCAGGTGGAAGTGAAGACGTTCGCACTGCGCCAGCGTATTTACAAAGCCGGAGATCCCAGCGCCCAGGCGTATGTGCTGGTCTCGGGCAAGGTCCAGGTCACCACCGTCGACGAGGACCACCAGGAGGTCATTGTCGACGAGCCGGGGCCGGGCGAGTTCTTTGGCTTTGCCTCCATGCTCGAGCAGACGCCGCACCAAACCAGCGCCCAGGCCCTCGAAGAGTCCGTTTGCATCGAGGTGTCGCGCGATGATATCGCCGTTCTGATTGAGCGTAAGCCGCATGCAGGCATGGATCTGCTCACCACCCTCGGCCATCAGTTCCATGCCGCGCAACAACTGGTGCGTTTGCGCGCGACCCGCAATGCCAACGAGATCATCGAAAAGCAAGAGACCTTTGGGGAGCGCGTCGCCGACAGCGTCGCTGGTTTTGGCGGGTCCTGGACCTTCATCATTGCCTTCGCCATCGTCCTCACCGTTTATACGACCATCAACGTCTTCCTCGACAAGAAAGCATGGGATCCCTATCCCTTCATCCTGCTCAACCTGTTCCTCTCCATGCTCGCCGCCATCCAGGCGCCGGTCATTATGATGAGCCAGAATCGGCAGGACACCAGAGACCGCGTCCGCAGCGAACTCGACTTCGACGTGAATCGGCGCGCCGAGACCGAGATCCAGGGCCTCTCGAAAAAACTGAACCTTCTCGACGAGCACGTCGGAGACATCTACGACCTCCTCAAAGAAGCGCGCCTTCGCAGCGACGGAACAACGGCCTCATCGTCATAAACACCAGGCGGACCTGCGCCAACACCGAGCGATAAGGCCTGTCATCCTGAGCGAAGCGAAGGACCTTGCGTTTGTTTTTAGGCTGTCATTAAACCGCCTCAGCATCCGCAACCGCCAGCGCCCCATCCAGCGCCTCAACCGCGAAATCCAGATCCTTCTCCTCCACGATCAGCGGAGGAGCAACCACCAGATGGCTCACCCACGCCTGAATCGCGATCCCGCGCTTCAGCATGTCAGCCGCAACCTTATCGACCACCGTCACCGTCCCACTCACCTTGTCCGTCATCGTGTTGAACGGCTCTTTCGTCGCCCGATCCTTCACCAGATCGAGCGCCCAGAACAACCCCAGCCCGCGCACTTCGCCCACCGACTTATGCTTCGCTGCGAGCGCCTTCAGCTTTGGTCCCAAATATTCACCCATTTTCTTTGCGCGGCGAACCAGGTCCAGCCGCTGCATCTCGTGGATCGTAGCCACCGCCGGTTTCAGCGTGATCGGATGCGCCTCATAGGTGTGCCCATGCGAAAAATAATGGTCGTCGAAGTACGCCGCAATCTCCGCCGTCGTCGCGCACAAACCCAGCGGCACGTAGGCTGACGTGATGCCCTTCGCTGTCACCAGAATGTCCGGCTTCACGCCCCAGTTATCGACGGCAAACCACTCGCCTGTGCGACCCCAGCCGCTCATCACCTCATCGGCGATCAATAAGACACCGTTCCTGCTACAAATATCCCGCAGCATCGGCATATATTCCTTCGGAGGCACCAGCACCCCGTTCGTCCCCACCACCGGCTCCACAATCACCGCCGCCACATCGCTCTCGTTCCGGATCATGTGCTCCAGATACTCCGCGCACGCAATCCCGCACTGCGGATACGTGTGTTTGATCGGGCACTTGTAGCAATTCACCTCCGGCGCAAACAGAAAACCCTGCCCCTTTCCGCCCACCGGTTCCATCGCCCAACGCCGCGGATCGCCCGTCGCCGCAATCGACGCCATCGTCGACCCGTGATACGACCGGTACCGAGCAATAATCTTCGTCTTGCCCGTATACATCCGCGCAATCTTGAACGCCGCCTCGTTCGCCTCCGTTCCCGACGTCGTGAAGAAAAACTTCGTCATCCCTTCCGGCAGCACCTCGAGCAGAAGCTGGCTCAGCTCCGCGCGCACCTCCGTCGCATACGCCGGCGACGCATACGCCAGCGCTTCCGCCTGCTCCGCAATCGCCGCAATCACCGCGGGATTCTTGTGCCCCAGATTCACGCACATCAGCTGCGCCGACAAATCCAGGTACCGTTTCCCCGCGCCGTCCGTGAAGTAGCACCCTTCCGCATCGGCAATGTGCATCGGGTTCCATGTCTTCTGGAACCGCCACGTCCCATAGTTCAGCTTCTTCGTCAGTTCCACCACCTGTTGCGTGGTCAGCGTCCCTTGCGCCGTGGAAATCGTTTCGCTCATCGGATCACCTGTCAAAATGGACTACATAAGGAATACACGAGCAGCGTAATTCCCGTCGAAATCCAGAACCAGAAATCAAAAGCATGCCCGACGCCTTCGTCTCCCAACAAATCGTCACTCCCAACGGAATCCGCTCCGGCGCGGTCCTCGTCGACAACGGCAAAATCACCGCCATCGTCGATGCCGCTTTCGTCCCGTCCGGCCGTCGCATTATTCAGTGCCCCGGCCCGCTGCTCCCCGGTCTCGTCGACTCTCACATCCACATCAACGAACCCGGCCGCACCGAATGGGAGGGCTTCGCAACCGCCACCCGCGCCGCCGCTGCCGGTGGCTACACAACGCTGATCGACATGCCCCTCAACTGTCTCCCCGCAACCACGACCGTCGCCGCCCTCGAAGTAAAACGAGCTGCCGCCGATGGTCAATGCCTCGTCGACTGGGCTGCCTGGGGCGGCGTCTCCGACCACAACGCCAACCAGATCGAACCCCTCGCCCGCGCCGGCGTTCGCGGATTCAAATGCTTCCTCGCCGAGCCCGGCATCGACGGCTTCTTCCGCGTCGATGAAGCCGAACTCCGGATCGCCCTTCCGCACCTCGCCCGCACCGGACTGCCGCTCCTCGTCCACGCCGAATTACCCGAGCCCCTCGACCGCGCTGCCCGCGAACTCGCCGCCGCAGACTGGCGCCGCTACGAAACCTGGCGCCGCTCTCGCCCCGACCAAGCCGAAGTCGAAGCGATCCGCCTCATGATCCGCCTCTGCCGCGAATTTCGCTTCCCCCTCCACATCGTCCATCTCGTCACCGCGCAAGCCCTCGACGACCTCCGCCGCGCGCGCGATGAGCGCCTGCCCATCAGCGTCGAAACCTGCCCCCACTACCTCCACTTCGCTGCGGAAGACATCCCCGACGGCAGCACCCTCCACAAATGCGCCCCTCCCATCCGCAGCGCTGGAAATCGCGAGCAACTTTGGGAAGCAATCCGCGACGGCGACATCGACCTTATCGCCACCGACCACTCCCCTTGCCCGCCGGCGATGAAGCGCCTCGAAGAAGGCAGCTTCGTTACCGCCTGGGGCGGTATCGCGAGCATCTCCGTCGCCTTATCCGTAGTCTGGACCGGCATGCGCCGCCGTGGCTTTTCGCTCTCCGACCTCGCCCGCCTCATGTCACAGCAACCGGCACAATTAGCCGGCCTCGGCCGCCGCAAAGGCGCAATCGCACCCGGCTACGACGCCGATTTCGTCGTTTTTAACCCCGATGCGCAGCGAACCATAACCGAATCGCAGCTCCACACCCGCCACGCCCTCTCACCCTACCTCGGCGAGCGCTTATATGGCACCGTCACAGCTACCTATTTGCGGGGGAGTCCGGTCTACGAAGAGGGCCACTTCTCAGAAAACGTCCTCGGCCACGAAATCGCCCGCTAAGCCCACCACTTCGAGGCTCGATTCTCACTCGCTTTTCACTCGCTTTACGCTCATCTCCGGCTAACAGACCGCGTTCGCCCGGCAGCCCTGAACGCTATCCGCTGTCCGCTATCCGCTCGCGGCTCCATCCGCTGCACTTAAGCCGTCGCCAGCTGCCGTTCCCCCGACCGCTCCGCCCCGCCCAGCCGCACGCTCACGATCTTCGACACGCCCGGCTCCTGCATGGTCACGCCGTAAATCATGTCCGCAGCCACCATCATCCGCTTCGAGTGCGTGACGATGACAAACTGCGTCTCCTCCGCCATCCCGCGCAGCATATCCGCCAGCCGTCCCACATTCGTCTCATCCAGCGGCGCATCCACTTCATCGAGCACGCAGAACGGACTCGGCTGGAACAGGAAAATCCCAATCAGCAGCGACAACGCCGTCAGCGCCTTCTCGCCGCCCGAAAGCAGCAGCACATTCTGCAGCTTTTTCCCCGGCGGCTGCGCCACAATATCGACGCCGCTGTCGGCCACGTTCTCCTCATCGCTCAGCCGCATAAACGCCTGCCCGCCGCCGAACAGCTTTCCAAACGTGACGCTGAAATTCTCGTTGATCCGCGCAAACGCCTCGTTGAATTTCGTCCGTGAAATCTCGTCGATCTCCTTGATCGTCGCCTGCGTGTTCTCGATCGAATCCAGTAGATCCTTACGCTGCGTCTCCAGGAATTCGTGCCGTTGCGCCGTCTCCTGATATTCCTCCAGCGCCATCATGTTCACCGGCCCCATGCCTTCGAGCCGCTGCTTCATCTCGCGGCAGGCCTGGTCTTCCGCCACCAGAACCTCGCCCTCGATGCGAACCAGCCCCTGATCCTCGCGCAAAGCCGCAGCCTCCACGCTCAGATCCGCAACGCACGCCTCTTCCGCATGCCGCAGCTCCGCCGTCAGCGTCGCCGCCTGATTCCCGCACACGCTGCGCGCCTCTCTCTCCGCATCGATCTTCGTCCGCAGCCCCTTGAGCTCTTGCTCCATCGCGGCCATCTCGGTCCGCAACATCGCAATCTGCTGATGCGTCTCAGCCGCCTCCTGCTGCGCGCTCTCCCGCGCCTCAATCAGCTGCAGCCGCGATTCGACCAGCATGGCGTTCTCCTGCGCGCGCTGCTCCTTCTCCGCGCCGGCCGCCGCCAGTTGCTGTGTGATCTGCGCTACCCGCGCTTCGAGATCCCGATACATCCGGTCGATGCGCGCAAACGCCGCCTCCGCACCGCGGCTCCGCTCCACCAGTCCCGCCAGCTCTGCCGAAAACTGCGCCGCCTCTTGCTGTGCCAGATCGC
>JBAVUB010000526.1:0-3536 GCA_049696575.1 Acidobacteriaceae bacterium
GCTCCGCACTGCTGCACGCGGTCGGGAGTCGCGTGGATGTCAACGGAGCCGATGCGGATGGTGTCGAGGAAGCGCGGAAAGCGCTCCACGCCGTGGGAGTCAACGCCGTCGCGCGTGGTTTCGGCGAAGAGGCGTGCGCAGTGCTGGGCGCGATGGGGGTCGAAGCCGATGCGGACAAGGATTTCGGCGAGCGTCGACGCGAGTTCAGTAAAAGGAACGCGGAGCATTACTGGAGGGGCTTGAGATCTTCGAAGGTGGTCGGGATCAGTTCGGCGACGGTGGGATGAATGTGCACGGAGTGCGTGAGCAGCGACGCGGGCTGGCGCGCGTACATGGCGGTGAGGATGCAGTGGATGGCCTCGTCGCCGCCGGTGCCGAAGACGGTTGCGCCGAGGATGTGCTGGGTTTCTGCGTCGACGAGAACTTTGATGTAGCCGAAGGTCTCGCCTTTCTCGATGGCGCGGCTGACGCGGGTCATAGGACGCACGCCGATGAGGGCCGGTTTCTTCGTTGCGCGGACTTCGGCTTCGGACATCCCGATGCGGGCGAGCGGCGGGTCAATGTAGGTGGCATACGCGAAAATGCGGTCGCTGACGCGGCGCGAAGCGCCATTGAGCAGATTGTCGGCGACGATTTCGTAGTCGTTGTAGGAAGTGTGGGTGAAAGCGCCGCGGCCGTTGCAGTCGCCGATCGCGAAGATGCCGGGAGTCGCGGTGCGGAGCTGATCGTCGACGGGGATGTAGCCGCGCTGGTCGGGCGTGATGCCGGCGGCGGGGAGGTTGAGGTCGTCGGTATTGGGGATGCGGCCAACGGCCAACAGGACATGCGAGCCGATGACATGCGGGTCGCCTTCGTTGCAGTCGACGCCGACCAGGACCTGGTCACCGTGGCGCTCGAGATGAATGCAGTTGGCGTCGATGCGGACCTCGATGTTTTCGGAGTCGAAAACTTCGCGAATGACTTTGGAGGCGTCTTCGTCTTCCCTGGCACCGAGGCGGGAACTCTTGTCGATGATGGTGACCTGAGAGCCGAAGCGGCGAAACATCTGGGAGAACTCGAGGCCAACGGCGCCAGCGCCCACGACGATGAGGTGTTCGGGGAGCACTTCGAGATCGAGGAGGGTGGTGCTGGTGAGAAACGGGACAGAATCGACGCCCTCCATTTTGGGGACGCGCGGACGGGCGCCGACGTTGAGGAAGATTTTCGGCGCTTCGAGCAGATCGTCTCCGACACGCATGGTGGTGGGCGATGCGAAGGAGGCCGTGCCGGTGAAAACGGTGCAGTTGGGATTGGTGCGGAGCCGCGTCTCGACGCCGTTGCGGGCGCTGAGAATGATGGCGTCTTTGCGGGCTTTGACGGCACGCATGTCGACGGTGACGGGGCCGGCGTGAACGCCGAAATCGCCGCTGCGGCGCGCGAGATGAGCGGCGTGGGCGCTGGCCACCATGGCTTTGGTGGGGGTGCATCCGTTGTTCACGCAGGTGCCGCCGAAAAGAGAGCGCTCGACGGCGGCGACTTTCCAACCCGCGCCGGTGAGGCGGGCTACGAGAGGAGGGCCGGCCTGACCTGAGCCGACGACAATTGCGTCAAAAGTGTGGTTCATCGGAGCCTCATGACGGAGAAGAAGCCAATGGCGATGGCGGCGATGTCTTCGAGAATCGCCGCCGGGAAATCGCGGTGAAAGGCTGCAGCCATTTTGGCACGGGCCGCAGCGCCTCCCAAAGTTCCGGCGACGGCTCCGATGATGCCGAAGATGAGGCCGAGGATGAGCTTTCCTCCCGCTGCTCCGACGGTGGCGCCGACGAGGCCGCCGCTGAGGATGCGGATGGCGAAGGGCACGGGCTGTTTGCGGCTGGGGGTGGTGGGCAGCTTGTCGACCACCAGTTCGCACACAGCGAGGAGGGTAAAAATAGCAACGGTGATTCTGTATTCCATCAGGGCCATGTACGTTGGTTCGATGTTGAGCCAGCCCAGGCGGGCGGACCAGCTGACGATGGCGGGGGCCAGCATGGAGCGAAGCCCTGCTACGAGGCCGACCAAAAAGGCGCAGAGAAGAAGCATTCGATCCTCCTGAATTGCAAACGGCTGCCTTGTGGAGACTTCGTTTCTTTGGCTACTGGTAGTTTCCGATCAGGATAAAGGGCGCCCAGTAGCTGCGGGTTTTAGGGGGCGAGACTCGCCGATTCAGACATGGAATTACTGCGAGGCCGGCTTGGGGATGCTGCGAATTGTAGACAACCCGATGCCCCAGTTGGTAGGGATCTGGCCAGGATTTCCGCGGGTCCCGCTGCTGGTGTTGCTCAGCAATTGTTCCAGCGGGGATTGCTCGCCGCCGCGCGAGCGCGAGACGCCCTCGAAGTTGAGCACGAACGGATCGGACAACGGCTGCGCGGTGCTCAGGAGGACAAAAGTGTCTGTGCCGAAGGGCGCGCCGATTTTGAGAGCAGGCGCGCCTGGGATCAGAAACTGACTGCTGGTATCGGATTCGTTGGGGAACTGATTGCCTGAATTTCCGCGGGGATAGAGGACCGTGCCCTGGCCATGGCAATCGATGTCGAGGACGTAGACCCAGCGTTTCTCGGTGACCTGGCCGTTGGCTCGCAAGGCCATCCTCAGTTGATCGCCTTCATGCAGCAACTGGCCGGGGGGGAGCGGCGATCCGCCGGAGTAGGGGATCAGCGCCAGAGAATAATAGTTGCCACGGGAAGCGTCGGCGGGGCTGTTGGCCATCTGGAGCCAGCCGTGTACTTTGGCCAGCAGCGACGCGTAGCGATTCAGCGCGGCCGCGCCCTTTTCTATTGCGCTTACGTCGGGCATCGCGACCCAGTCGCTGCGGACGGGATATTGCGACGTGGTGGAACAGCCGGGCGTGAGGTGGTTGGGGTTGGGCGGTGGCGGTCCTGCGGCTAGTTCATTTTTGTGGAACCAGGCCCACGCGGGACCATTGGTGGTGAGAATACCGGTCAATGCATATTCCGCACTGGCGAGCGTAGTCACGGTTTGCACGGCGCTGTTGGGATCCGGCGGTAGAAGCTGCGCGACGAGTTCGCGCGAGGGCGGAAGGTTGACCCAAAGCTTTGCGCCGGCGGGAATTTTTTTCTTCAGGGCCGCTGCGGTGAGGGCAGCGCCGATTGGCGCGGGTGCGGGCGCGCCAGCCTGTTGCAGGGTCCAGTTTGTGCCATCCCAGCTGAGGATATGGGTCCAGGGTTCGACGGCTGGATCGGAGACCGAGGCAACGCCGGCAGCCTGAACCTGCGCGGCGGCTGCGAGAATGTCCGCCTGCGCGAGGGTGGCGGGCCAGTGCCAGATGTGCAGGGGCGCCGATTGGGCGGGACTCCACTTCGTCATCTCGAAGATCGCGCCGGCGCTTACCTTTGCGCCCTGAGGACTCACGACTTCGGCCACGGAGCGCGCGATGCCTTCGAGTGCGGTCACGCGCAACTGGACTTTCTGTCCGTCGCTGTTGGGCAGCGTGGCGACGAATTCGCTGCCAACGCCCACGCCGGAGACGCGGCCGACGTCGAGCCACACTGCGC
>JBAVUB010000527.1:0-17443 GCA_049696575.1 Acidobacteriaceae bacterium
CTCCCGCGCGCTCGATCGATTACCGTTTGCCGCTCTGGTCGCTCCGGACGGCAGTTATTTGGCCGGCCGCATTCCTGTTGTTCAGTTGCCGGACTTCTGGGCCCTCCGCCCGCCGCAGGATGCGCCGCCTGTCAACGCCAGCGATCGCCTTGTGCTTGCCGACGTACCGCAGGATGCCGATCGGAATTTCACCTCGATCCCGCAGCAATATGACGAAGGCGATAGTCTGGCGAGCCGCTTTCCTCACCTCACGAGGGTTCAAATCGGTGACGGAATGGCCGAGCGCCTGGTCGGGCAGCTTGCCGCCTCCGATATTTTTCATTTCGTCGGTCACGCTGCAGCCGAGGGTTCTTCCGCCGGCCTGTTGCTCGGTTCGTCGCCGGACCGTGCCGCGGCGCTTTTGACGCCGTCCTCGCTGGATGGGAAAATCCTGCCTCACTGCCGCCTGGTAGTTCTAGCGGCTTGTTCGACGATGGGTGAGGACCCGCGTCCGATGGATGAGCCCTTCGCGTTGCCGGCTGCGTTTCTTCGCGATGGCGCCAACGATGTTCTGGCGACGCGCTGGAATGTCGACTCGGCTGCAGCGAAGTCTCTCGTGATTGCGTTCTACGACGAACTCCTCAAAGGGAAACCCCCCGCAGTTGCGTTAATGAGAGCACAGGCGGTAGTCCGAGGGACCACTTCCTTCCGGCACCCCTATTACTGGGCATCATTTTCGCTGTTCGAACAGTAAAGCTGCGGATCGCGAATCCCCCGATCGATGCCAGAGGAGTACGCCATGACACCCTGGTCTCGCCGCCGGGTGCTGCGCGATCTTTCTGTCGCATCGGCCGCAGCGCTCACCGCCTCCCCACTCAGGGCCTTTGCTCCCGCAAAAAAAAGCGCCGCCACCACCACCTGCATACCCACCGGATCAGCGGATCTGTACGTGATCGTGAGCGGACCGTGGCTTCTTATGGTGCAACCGCCCGGGATTCGCGCGGTCACCGTCGACGATTCGCTCCACACGTACCTGGCTGGAGAGTTGCCGCCGGGGAGTCGATTCCCGCAGGTTGCCATGTCCAATGGGCAAGACATCAGTCTGGCCATGACCTGGCAGACCGGCCCGCCAACCACGCCGATCAGCAGCCTGATCCTGCCGATGGCGACCAGCGACACAGGACTGATCTACTCCGCCGGTGTGACTCCGGTTTCGTCGCCTCCCGCGCTCCGCAGTGTTACCCTCCCCACTCCCACAGCGATTACGCCGCTGGCGCTCCTCGCCCACACGAATTACTTCACCTTCACCCCCAGCGATCTTCGCAATGCTCAGGGGGTGATCGCCCAGTGGCCGTTTGCGCTGGCGTTCATCTATCGAGGCTGGAGTACGGCGACATTCACCAGTGCGCAATTTTCCTCCCCGATCGTCATTAACAACGACAACCAGACGCCCACGCACGTTCAGTTCCAGGTCATGATGGAAGGCACGATGCCCTCGGACCATGCGCACGTGTTTTTCGGCAACCTGATGAAGCTTCTGAATTTCCCGTCCGGTAATCCACCCAGCGTGAATCCGCCAACTCAAACGGTATGCTTCAGCCTGGGGAATGACCCGAACATCCAGCCCTGTGAATTGGGATTGCAGGGGAGCAGCGGTTGTCTTACTCCGATTCCGCCCAGCATGGCGGCAGGCGCTCGCATCGGGCAACATTCTGCGATGCCGATGGCCGGTCCTCTCGTGCACTGCGCAGGGGGCGCCGCCGGGATTTCGGGCTGCGGGTGTTGATCATCCGACGCCAGGACTCTGTACCGCGCCTGGCTTTTAAGGTCTGGCTTCTTCCTGGCTCGAGATGGCGGTAACGCGCAGGGAGTTTTCCAGGCGGATGGCATTCTGCACCAGCCCGGTGGGGAACGACTTCTCGAGCGCGCGCAGTTGGCGGTCGCTGAGGCTGGGCACGAGGACCGTAACCTGAAAATCCCCAAAGTGCAGGGTTCGCGGGGAGGGCTGGGTTTCGACCCGAATCAGCAGGCCCTCGGCCGAAAGTTTGCGCAGGCTCAAATATTGCGCAACATACTGGCCGACACACCCGCCCAGCGACGCCAGCAACAGCTCGGCCGGGGACATGCCCTGGTCGGTGGCTCCGTCTTCCGCGGGCTGGTCGAGCAGGACCCGATGATGGCGCGCCTCCGCGGTGAAGCGCGCGCCGCCCGTGTGCCGCAGGGAAATTTCCAAAACTGACTCCTGGCCTGACTTGGTACGGAATGCACATCGTGGGCCATTTGCGCGGGTGCTGAATAGCGGGGAAATACCGCGAAATCTGGCATTTGTTGGTCCGCGCGTGCGTGCGAGGACGCTTCAGGGCGCGAGGCACTGCGTGAAATAGCGCAGCTGGTGCGACCCGGCCGGGGGCGAGCACGGGTACACTATCAGCCTGTTCGATGAAGCTCCGCCGCTCCAGCAAAGAACCCGCCGGGTCCGCCCAAAACGCAGATGCCGCGCCTCAACCCGCCGATGGCGCTGCCGCGTCTCCTCAACCGCATCTCGACATCCTGCGCGCGCTGATGGACAACCTGGAGGATGCGGTCGTGGCGCTGGGCCGGGATGGGAGCGTGCAGTTCGCCAATGCAGCGGCCGAGCGGCTCTACGGCATCAGGACCCAGGGCGCGCCGATCTCCGGATGGAGCGAGGCTTACGGCATCTATTTGCCGGATCGCCAGACGCTGTGGCCGGCCGACGAGCTCCCGGGCGCCGTCGCCCTGCAGGGTCGGACCGTCGAAGGCGAGCAGTATGTTCGTCCGCCCGGCGCTTCCGCAGGCTACTGGATCGAGGTTCGTGCCCGGCCGCTCTTCGCTGCCAACGGCGAAGTGGACGGCGCTCTGCTGGCCTGGCGCGATATTTCCGAGGAAAGGCGCACGGCGGAGAACCAGCGCAGGCTGCTGGCCATTGTCGAGAACTCACCCGATCTTGTCAGCCTGACCGATCCCACGCTGAAGACCAGCTTTATCAATCAGGCGGGGCGTGCGTTGTTGGGCCTGACGGGCGCCGACGACGTGCGACGCTATCCCGTGTTCGATACGGAGTTTGAGAATCAACGGGAGGGTTTCGATTCCGAGATTCTTCCGGTCCTTCTCCGCGGCGAACCGTGGTATGGAGAATTTCGCCTCCGGCATGCGCGCACGGGCGAGGCCATTACGGTCGATATGCGCGCCTTCGGCATCTTCGGCCCCTACGGCCAACTGCTGGGGTTCGCCAGCATCAGCCGCGACATCACGGCGAGGCGGCAGGCGGAGGTTGCGCGGCAACGCCTGGCGTCAATCGTCCAGTTTTCCTACGACGCGATCATCAGCGAAACGCTGGACGGCATCGTGGTCACCTGGAACCGCGGCGCTGAAATGACGTTCGGGTATACGGCCGCGGAGATGATCGGACAGCCGATCACGCGGCTCGCCTGGCCCGGCTACGAAGACGATATGCGCGAGCTGCTGCGGCGCATCGGAACTGAGGATGCCGTGGAGCGTTACGAGACCCTGCGCCGGCATAAGGACGGGCGCTGCCTGGTGGTCTCGCTCACGCTGTCTCCGGTGCGCGACGACAGCGGCAGACTGATCGGCATCTCCAAAATTGCGCGCGACATTACAGAGCAAAAGCAGCAACAGGAACTGGGGCAGCGGCAGGCGCAGCTGCTGGATCAGGCTTACGAGCCGATTCTGGTCCGCGACCCTCAGGATCGCATCGTTTACTGGAACAAAGGCGCGGAGCGGCTGTACGGCTGGAAAGCGGCCGAGGCCATGGGGCGCATCAGCCACGAATTGCTGCAGACCACTTTTTCCGAGCCTGCTGAGGATATCGCCAAACGGCTCGAGCGCGATGGCCATTGGGAGGGCGAGGTGTTGCATCGCTCGCGCGCCGGCCATCGGGTGACGGTCCTCAGCCGGTGGATTCGCGAGCTGGGCGTCGCCGAGCCGCATGTGATGGAGACGCACGTCGACATGTCGGAGCGCGAGCAGCGGCTGGTGGCCGAGGAACAGTCGCGCCTCGAGCGCCGCTTCCGCCAGTTGCTGGAGGCCGCCCCCGACGCGATTGTAGAGGTCTCCGCCGATGGCCAGATTGTGCTGGTGAATCGCATCGCCGAGGAGATGTTCGGCTACATGCGCGATGAGCTGATGGGCCAGTCCGTGGATCTGCTGGTCCCGGATGCTATCCGCCACCAGCATTATCGCCATCGCGACAGCTATCTGGAACACCCGCGGACCCGCCCCATGGGCACCGGCCTCGAACTGCACGCCCGCCGCCGCGACGGATCGCTTTTCCCGGTCGAGATCAGCCTCAGCCCTATCCAGACCGAAGGCGGCATGCATGTGACGGCGGTGATTCGCGATGTGAGTGAACGAAAACGCGCGGAAAAGGAGGTGCGCCGCCTGCAGGTGCAATATACCGGCGAACTGGAGGCGCGCAATCGCGAGGTGGAGCGCGCGAACCGGCTCAAAAGCGAGTTTCTGGCCAGCATGAGTCACGAGCTGCGTACGCCGCTGCACACCATCATCGGGTTTGCCGAGCTGTTGCAGGAGGGGCACGAAGGCACGCTGAACGAGTCGCAAAAGCGATTCGTGAACCACATCCATCGCGACTCCGAACATTTGCTGGAGCTGATCAACGATGTCCTCGACCTAAGCAAGATTGAGGCTGGCCAGCTTACGCTCAATCGGGAGATCTATCCGCTGGCGCGCAGCGTTGGGGAGGCGCTCGACGCCGTCCGTCCCGGAGCCGCTGCCAAGGGCATCGCGATCGAGGAACGCGGCGAGCGCGACTCCCTGATCGACGCCGACCCGTTGCGCGTGAAGGAAATGCTGTACAACCTGCTCAGCAACGCGGTGAAGTTCACGCCCGAGGGTGGCAAGGTCTGGATCGAAACCGCGGAAAACGCGGGCTTCGTGCGCCTCACGGTCGGCGATACCGGAATCGGCATTCCCACCGTGGAGCAGGAGAACATCTTCGACAAGTTCTACCAGGTCGGCAATACGACGCGAGGGGTTCGCGAAGGAACGGGGCTGGGGCTCTCCATCACCAAGGAGCTGGTGGAAATGCACGGCGGCTGGATGGAAGTGGAGAGCACGCCGGGCCAGGGCAGCCGGTTTACTTTCACCCTTCCCACTGCCGCGCTGGGGCAGTAGGATGTCTGCATCGAACCCCAGGGCGAAAGCGTCGTCAAAAGAATGAGGCGGAATCTCGCGCCTGCGGGTCCGCGGAGCTGAGTGCGCACCATGTCGACAACTCCAGGGAAGCCTCGCATCCTGATCGCGGATGACCGGCCCAGCAGCCGTGAGCTGCTGCGCCTGGTGCTGGAACGGGCTGGATACGAAGTAATCGAGGCAGAGGACGGCGAACAGGCCCTGGATCGCGCGCGTACAGGGAATCCAGACCTCATCCTGCTGGATCTGCAGATGCCCGGCCTCGACGGGTACGGCGTCCTGGCTGCACTGCGCGGCGATGCGCGCTTTCAGACGCTGCCCGTACTCGCGCTCACGGCCAGTGCCATGCACGGCGATCGCGAGAAAATCATGGCCGCCGGATTCACAGATTATCTGGCCAAGCCCGCAGGCCCCGAAATTCTGAGGGAAACCGTTGCGAAGTTGCTGCGGGCAACTCCTCTGGAGCGAGAAGAGTCGGCCTGAGCCCGTCTTTCATCTACAGCAGGCCGTACTTCTTCATCTTGTAGCGGAGCGCATCGCGGCCGATCCCCAGCGCCCGCGCCGCATGGGACTGGTTTCCCTGCGCCTTTTCCAGAGCGCTCACCACGAGCTGGCGCTCATGCTCAGCCAGCGAAGCGTCTTCTCCGGGCATAGAGGTCTGGCCAGTCGGCCCGGCGCTTCCATTGGTGGAAGTGGCCAGAGGCTCTCCGAGAAGTGAGGCCGGTAAATCGCCGACGTCGATTTCGTCCTTTTCCGCCATCATGCTGGCATGGCCGATGGCATTCTCCAGTTCGCGCACATTACCCGGCCACGAATGGCGTTCGAGTGCCAGCCGCGCGCGAGGCGAGACGCCACGAATCGTCTTGCCGTACTGCTGGGAGAATCTCTCGACAAAATGGCGAATCAGCAGCGGCAGATCTTCTCTGCGTTCAGCCAGCGAGGGAACCGGAATCTCGACCATAGCAAGACGGTAGTAGAGGTCTTCGCGAAAGAGCCGGTCGGCAACGGCCTGGCGCAGGTTTCTGTGGGTTGCCGCAATGACCCGCACGTTGACTTTGCGCGACTGGAGCGAGCCGACGCGCTGGATTTCCTGGTTCTGCAGCGCCCGCAGCAGCTTGGCCTGGGTGGCGACGGGCATATCGCCGATTTCATCGAGAAACAGCGTGCCCTCGCTGGCTGCTTCGAAGAGTCCCGTTTTATCGCGATCCGCGCCGGTGAACGCGCCGCGCACGTGGCCAAAGAGCTCGCTTTCAAAGAGCGTCTCGACGACGGCGGAGCAGTTGAGCACGACGTACTGCCCCTTCACTCCGCTGCGGGCATGCAGAGCGCGGGCCACCAGGTCTTTTCCGGTCCCGGTGGCGCCCTGGATCAGAGCGGAGCGGTAATGCGGCGCAATACGCCGAACGCGGGCGAACATCTCCGCCATGCGCGGGCTGGCGCCGATGATGCCCTCGAACTCCGCATCGGAGCCGGATTCCTGGCGGCGGCGTGCTTCTTCGATCAGTCGTCCCACCCGCTCGCGCAGAACGGGCAGGCGGATGGGTTTCTCGAGATAATCCGCCGCGCCGTTCCGGATTGCCTGCACAGCCGTTTCGGTGGTGTAGTGCGCCGTCATCAGGACCACATCCGTGGCGGGCGCCATTTCCATAATGCGGTTCAGGACGTCGAGTCCAGTCATCTCCGGCATGACCAGGTCGGTGAGGACGAGCTGCGGACGATGCTGCTGGATCAGCGTCAGCGCCTCGCTGGGTCGCGAAGCGGTATAAATCGTAACCCCATCGCGGGCGAGCGCGGTCGAAAGAAGGTCCAGGCTGCCTGGGTTATCGTCGAGAATGACGATGGAAATGTCCATAGAACAGCGTTCAGCGTCCAGCCTACAGAAAAAAGCGGACAGCGAATAGCTTTCCGGACAGCGTGCTTCGGTAGACTGGCTAGTGGCGCGGAATCTCTACATCCTGGCGGGAGTGCTGCTTCTTTTCGCGGCGATCTCGTTTGTGATGGCGATGACCTCGGGCCGGATGCAGCCCGCGCTGCCTGCCAATGGAACGCTTTGGAAAACGAGTGCGCTGTTCCTCACCGTGGGTGGATTGATTGTGGCGCTGCTGGGCGTGATGACCGCGATGTTCGAACAGGTGGATCGCCGCAACGAGGAGCGGAGGATGCACCAACGCGGACCACGGGGCCCGGAAAGCCGCGAACGTTAGAATGAAAGTGGGATTGGAAATTTTCGTTTCAGGGAAGCTGCCGCAGCTATGTACGAAGTGACCGTGGAACGCGGGTTTTCGTCGGGGCACTATCTCCGCAATTACAAGGGGAAATGCGAGAATCCGCACGGGCACAACTACAAAGTGCGGATCACGTTGTGCGGCGACGCGCTGGACGCGGCCGGCCTGTTGCTGGACTTTCGTGAGTTGAAGCACGTGATGCACCCGGTGATTGAGCGCATCGACCACCAGATGCTGAACGATCTGGAACCGTTCACGAGGATCAATCCGTCGGCGGAGAACCTGGCGCGCTATTTCTATGACGAAACGAATCGCCAGCTAAACGAGATGACGAGCGGGCGCGTGCGCGTGAAAGACTGCACGATTTTCGAGACTGACACCACGACCGCGACATACTACGAGTAACGACGCTTGTACCTCATCGAGATTTACAAATCTATTCAGGGCGAATCGAGCTTTGCCGGGCTGCCGTGCATTTTTGTGCGCCTGGCCGGTTGCAATCTGCGCTGCGCGTGGTGCGACTCGGAGTATACGTTCACCGGCGGTTACAAAATGAGTGAAGCCCAGGTGGCGGGCGAGATCGAAACGCTGGCGCCGGTGAAGCTGATCGAGTTCACGGGCGGGGAACCGATGCTGCAGGAGCGCGAGCTTGTTCCCCTGATGGAGCGGCTGCTGCGCGGCGGATACGAGCTGATGATCGAGACCAGCGGAGAACGCCCGCTCGAGTCGGTGCCGGCCGCGGTCCACAAAATCGTCGACGTGAAATGCCCGGGCTCGGGCGAGTCGGGCAGCTTTCGGATGTCGAATCTCGACTGCCTGACCGATCGCGATGAGGTGAAGTTCGTCATCGCGAATCGCAGTGACTACGAGTTTGCTCGGGATTTTATTCGGGAACACAGGCTGGAGACGCGCACCGGGCACGTGCTTCTCTCCCCGGCATTTTCAAAGACGCCCTTCGCCGATCGCACCACGGAGAATTGCCTGCTCGATCCGCGAGAGCTGGTGGAATGGATGCTCGCCGATGCGGTTCCAGCGCGGCTGAGCCTGCAGATTCACAAATACGTCTGGGAGCCGCAGAAGAAAGGCGTCTGAACCGCGGTCGAGGCTAAGCGCCGCCTGGATTCAATCGACGCACAGCTTCGTACTCGCGATCGAGGATCGACATCAGAAGTTGCGTGTGATATTCGCCGTCGCGGAAGATCGCCTCGCGAAGGATTCCTTCGCGGTGAAAACCGAGGCTCTCATAAACTTGCTGGGCGCGCGCGTTGGTTTCAAAGACATCGAGCCACACGCGGTGCGCCTTCAGTTCCCGAAACGCGTAATCGAGGATGCCCCTGAGCATGAACTTCCCAACGCCGCGGCCTGCGTCCGCGACCACGATCCTCTGCAGACGAACGGAGCGATGGGGCGATGCGAGCCCGCGCAGGATGGCGAAGCCGGCCAAGTCTCCCGAGCCGGTCGCGGCGACAAAATAACGGCAATCGGCGCTCGCTAGTCTTGCGCGATGCTCGTCTTCGGTCCAGTTGCCGACAAAGGTGCGATATTCCGGGACGCGTTCCATGGTAACGATCGAGGGAATATCCTCCGGGCGCGCCGGTCGCAGCCGTATGTTCGCCATCATAGCGTGGTGAGCTTACCGCTTCGCCTCGAGATACTTGTCAAAAGGAATTTCGAAATAGAAAAGCTCGTTGCCGTCGGAGTTGCGCAGCTCGCGCAAAACCAGTTTCCCGCCGTGCAGCGGCGTGTCGCCCAGACCCTGCATATCGTAAAACAGGAATCCGGCGCGCGTCGTGTGCGGCTCGACGGCCAGCGCAGCATATTCGAAGCGGTCGAAGTCGGCCTCAATCTTGTCGTCGGAGGCGCTGCCCTTGGTGTGGATTTTGATCGGGCCGACAGGAATATCGTGGCCGCGGCTGTCCTTGGGCCGAACCCGGCGCTCGACGTCTTCGGGTTCGGCAGCTGGGATCTTATCGCCCTGCGCGCTGATGAAGAAGATGCGCGCGTCACGCAACGAGATGGGGTGAT
This sequence comes from Acidobacteriaceae bacterium, assembly GCA_049696575.1. Lineage (GTDB taxonomy): Bacteria > Acidobacteriota > Terriglobia > Terriglobales > Acidobacteriaceae > Palsa-343. The sequence goes on from JBAVUB010000527.1 coordinate 9,420, forward strand.
CGCCGGTATTGGTAACAATAATGCGGATGGGAAGAAAGCGATACTTGAGGTAGTCGACCTGAAAGATTTTGCACTTCTCCGCGGTGTCGAAGGGCTCGGCCGCGATGGCGACTTGCTCTTTGGTATGGAAATCGACGGCGGGGTATGCCGTAGCGTCTTTCGCGGGGGGAGGATCGGATTCTCCGAGTGAAACGGATCCGACTGCAGCGAGCAAAAGGCAGGATAGCAAGACGCGCATGACGACAGGGAACGGGCGTGAGCGCATGGTCACCATTATCATCTTGCCTTATGACCCAGGGAAGGCGAGATTGGTAAGCGGATGCTGATTCTGTACAGCTGCGCGCTGGTGCTGGTTCTGATTCTGGGCGCTCCGTGGTGGCTGTTCCGCATGGCCACCAGTGGAAAATACCGCGACGGCCTTGCGGAACGCCTCGGTTTTGTGCCGGCACGCATGCGCCAGGGATTAGACGGCCAGAGTGTCGTCTGGGTTCACGCCGTTTCAGTGGGCGAAGTGCTGGCTGCCAGCCGGTTGATCGAGGAATTGGCGTCGAGGTTGTCTGGCGCTCCGCAGGAAACAAGCGCCTGGTGTGTGGTGATTTCGACGACGACCAGAACCGGGCAGGAGCTGGCGCGCGAGCGCTTTGGTGCGGATCGCGTGTTCTATTTTCCTCTGGATCTGGGTTGGGCTGTGCGTGCGTGGCTCGGCGCAGTGCGTCCAAAGTTGCTGGTCCTGGTCGAGACGGAGTTTTGGCCGCGCATGCTGGTGGAGTGCCGCAAGAGGGGGATTCCGGTGGCGGTCGTGAACGCCCGCATCTCCGATCGCTCATGGCCGCGCTATCGCCGATTCGCGTGGATTTGGCGCTCTCTGTTACGCGGGTTGACCGTGGTTCTGGCGCAGACCGATTTCGATGCGCAACGGCTGCGCGCTCTGGGCGCGAAGAATGTGCGAGTGACAGGGAATCTGAAATATGACGTGCGCGCAGCTGGCGCCCTGGGCATCGTTGCGATGCTCAGGGAGAATATTCCTACTGGAACGCGCGTGCTGGTGTGCGGGTCGACGTTGGCGGGCGAAGAGGAGCTGCTGCTGGATGCTGTGCCCGGCGATGGGGTTACGGTGCTGGCGCCACGGCACCCGGAGCGCTTCGCCGAAGTCGCAGAAATCCTGCGCAAACGTGGAGCACGCTGGGTGCGGCGGTCGGAATGGATGGAGGCTCCATCGACAATCGAACCGGGAACGGTCTTCCTGCTCGATTCGATCGGCGAGCTGGCGTCGGTGTATTCGTTGGCGGACGCGGCTTTCGTGGGCGGAAGCTCGATCCCGGCTGGCGGTCACAATCCACTGGAGGCCGCCCAGTTTGCGGTGCCGATTATGATGGGGCCGAGTTACGAGAATTTTCGAGCCATCGTGGAGAAGCTGCATGAGCAAGAGGCGATCCGGATCGTACAGCCTGCTGACCTGAAGGCCGAGCTGGCGCGCATATTGGCCGACGCAACGGAGTCCCGGGCAATGGGCACACGGGCGCGAGAAGTCTTCGAAAATGAGGCGGGAGCAACGGAGCGCGCGGTTCAGGCACTGGTGGCGGTAGTTACAACTCGCGCCCCTGTCCCAGCGTCCGAGGGGGCCCGGTCGTGAGCCGCACCCTGGCGCCGCTGGTTCCGCTGTACGCCGCGGCGGTGCGTGCGAAGAATCTGGCCTATGAACGTGGCTGGGCGCGACCAAAGCGGTTGCGATGGCCAGTGGTGAGCATCGGGAATCTCTCGATGGGCGGATCGGGGAAGACTCCGCTAACCATCCGTCTCGCACAACTGCTGAGCGAGTGCGGTTTTGCCGTCGATGTGTTATCGCGCGGCTATGGCCGGCAATCGAACGCCGTAGAGCGTGTGACGATCGGCGGCCTGTCAGAGGAATTCGGAGACGAGCCGCTGCTGATCGCGCAATCGTCCGGCGTTCCGGTGTTTGTGAGCGCCAGCCGGTATCGAGCGGGCCTGTTGGCAGAGACCGCGGTCGCCGGGCCCGTGCTCCATCTGCTCGACGACGGGTTCCAGCATCGGCGGCTGGCTCGCGACGTGGATATCGTGGTCCTGCATCGCAGTGACTTCGCTGAGCGGTTGCTGCCCGCCGGGCGGCTCCGCGAGGGATTCTCGTCACTGTCACGGGCACAAATCCTCGTGATGCGCCAGGAGGATCACGAACTCGAGGCCCAATTGCAGCGACGCGGCCTAACCCAGCCGGTGTGGTGGATGAAGAGACAGATCGAGATCCCGGAGGCCGGGCGGGTCATCGCGTTCTGCGCGATTGCGCGCGAAGAAGAGTTTTTTGCGGCCTTGCGATCGCGTGGAGTTGCCGTCATGGCGATGCGCGCATGGCGTGATCATCATTGCTACACGCAGGCCGATATCGCCGAGCTGATTGAACTAAGGCGGCAACACGAGGCTGAGGCTTTTCTGACCACAGAGAAAGACCTGGTGCGGTTGCAGCCGGAGCAGAAGCGGATGCTCGAAAGTGCTGCGCCCGTCCACGCCGCGAAGTTGCTGGTGACGCTCGTCGACGAAGCTATGGCCATCCAGCAGCTTTGCGGTTTACTGCCCGTGAACTGGCAGGAGCGGACCGGCGAATTGCAGTATGACCCCATGAGAAAATAGGGGATTGCCGGAAACTCCAAAGCAACTGCGTCTGCTCATCGTGCGTCTGGGCGCGATGGGCGACATTCTCCATTCCATGCCCGCGGTCACGGCGCTGCGCCAGGCGCACCCCGAGTGGGTGATTGGGTGGGCAATTGAACCGCAGTGGCGCGGCCTGTTCTGTGCGAATGGCTGCGAACCCCGCACTTCCAGCATGCCCTTAGTGGATCAGTTGCACCTCGTTCCGGCGAAACAGTGGGCGCGTTCTCCGCTGAAACCGGCGACGCTGCGCGACATTCGCCGTGTCCGGCGCGAACTGCGCGCGATGCACTACGACATGGTCGTCGACATGCAGGGTGCGGTGCGTTCCGCCACGGTGGCGCGCTGGGCGCAGGCTCGCAAAGTCATCGGCGAAGCCAAGCCCCGTGAATTCGCGGCGAAGTGGCTGTTCGACCAAAAGGTCGCGACGCGAGGCATCCACGTAATCGAGCAATCGCTGGAGGTCGCGAATGCGATCTTCGCGGAGAGCCTGCCGATGACCTTGCCGCTGTTGCCATGCGATCCGGTGGCCATGGCGAAAGCCGCAGAGTTACAGCAGCCCTTTGTCCTGCTGAGTCCAGGAGCCGGATGGGGCGCGAAACGCTGGCCTGCGGATCGCTACGGCGCGGTTGCAAAACGGATCGCAGAGGCAGGCTTTGGCGTGGTGATCAACAGCGGTCCAGCGGAAGAGCATCTGGCGCACGAAATTGCCGAAAACAGCGGCGGCGCGGCGCGTGTGCTCTCGCTCGCCCTACCCGAACTGATTGCGGTGACCCGGCGGGCTTCGCTGGCCATCGCTGGGGACACGGGTCCTCTGCATCTGGCGTGTGCGCTGGGCAAACCAGTGGTGGGCATCTACGGGCCGACGGATCCCGCCCGCAATGGGCCGTTTCACTGCCCGTATCGGGTGCTGCGGCATCCGGAAAGTGTGCGCGATCATGCGCGACGCAGCGAGCCGGAAGCGGGCCTGCTGACCATCACGCCGGAGGCCGTGACGAACGCGGCGCTCGAACTGCTCCGGGAGGCGCAATAAGTGGCGACCACCTGGAATCGGGTGGCGCGGCGGATTCGCGTGCCCCTGGGATTTGCATTCGCAGTGCTCTTCCTGTGGCTCGCGAAGCCGACGTTGCTTTTCCTGGCCTTCAGCCTGGCATTGGTCATACCTGGCTTATTGCTACGCGGATACGCGTCCGGCTACGTGAAGAAAAATGCCGAGTTAACCGTTACGGGGCCCTACGCATACACGCGGAATCCCTTGTATCTGGGGTCGATCCTGATTGCCTTCGGATTTGCGCTGGCTGCGCACAGCCTCTGGATCGCACTGATCCTCGCGATCTTGTTCCCGGCGATCTACATTCCCGTAATTCGTTCGGAAGAAGAGTATCTCCGCTCGGTGTTTCCGGAGTTCGACGCGTACGCGACGACAGTGCCGAGGTTGCTGCCGAGGGTTGTTGCGTCCGCGGGATCAGGGGCCACCAAAGGGGTATTCTCGGGAGCACTCTACCGGAAGCATCGTGAATATAACGCCTTGTTGGGGGCTGCCGGCATGTATGCTGCCCTCATCCTGAAGCTGGTGCTGCTCAGGAAATAAGAGGAGTCGATTGCAGGAGTACCGCATTTTATTGAGAGCCGTGGAAAGAACCCGAGTGCTGCAGATTGCGCTGCTCATGTCTGCGGGGGTTATTCCGGCGCAGGTTGGGGCAGCGCAGAGCGCGCCGCCGCTCATTCCTCCACGCGCGGGTTATAACTTTCCCGCGAAGCAGACGCTGACCTATGCCGTCGACTGGCGCGTTTTTCCGGCTGGAACGACGGTGATGCATCTCCAGCAGGACGGCGATGAGGAACGCGTGTCGGCGACCGGCGACACGCTGGGCGCGATCAACCTCATCTATCGCGTCAGCGATCGGTTTCAGTCTTCCTTCAATCGGCGCACGGGATGCTCCGCAGGCTTTGCGAAGCAGCTGCAGGAGGGTCGCCGTCAGGTGACTACCGATCTGAAGTTCGATTATGCGCACAGCAAGGCGCTGCTGGACGAGAAGAATCTGGTAAAAGGAAACAGCAAGCACCAGGAAGCGCCCATAGGTCCGTGTGTGACCGATCTTCTGTCGGCCATTTTTTATCCGGCTGCGCTGACGCTGACCCCGGGGCAAAGCTTTCGCGTCCCTGTGGCAGACGCAATGCACACGGTTGCGGTGACCATGAAGGTAGAGGCGCGGGAAACCGTCCGCACGCCTCTGGGAACGTATCAGACGGTTCGCGTGCAGCCAACCGCCGATGCCGGCGTCGTCAAGGCGCGAGGCAATATCTGGATCTGGTATACCGACGACGACCGACACGTCCCCGTCCAGATGCGGGCTCGCCTGTTCTGGGGAACGATCACTTTCCGGCTGACCGCTATGGACCAAAAATAAAGACGGCGCAAGTGGGCCTAATGGATTCGAAAGCGCTCGCGCATCAGGCGCTGCAGGCGCGGCTTGTAGAGCAGATCGAAGGCAAGTTCCTTGCCGGGAAACATCGCGAGGGCGGCGCGACGGGTGTCGGCCACCATCTCTGAGGCTTCGTCGACGGTCATCGACATATCCTGGCCGATCACGGACATCACCATGTTGACCATCATCTGCAGGCGGCGCAGCCGGCGCTGTTCATCCTGAAGCTCCTGGGGAGTTTGCCGAGCCGATTCCGGGCTGGAATCGAGGGCGGGATACTCAGGTTGTGACCCCATGCAATGCGAACCTCCGTTGCAGGATCGTACAACAGTAAGACTGTGCTGCAAACGGAAAAGATGCGCAGCAGCCGGTGAGAACATGGCGGAATTGGGTTACGGTTTCTTCCCGTCCCGGGTGATGGTGGCCGAGGGAAGTTCGGACCGTGCGCGCGACAGGAACGCGTCGATTTCCGCCCCGCTCATGCGCAGGCATTGGTTCGGCCCAAAGGCACGGCCGAGAGAACGCGGCGATCGCTCCAGCCAGACGCGGCGGGCAGCGGTGTCAATGCGAGCCGGATCGAGGCAGTCGGACGCGAGGCGGGCCATGCGCGGCATCGACCGCGCCTGATCCTCCGCGATCGTCCACAGCAGGATTGAAGTTGAGCTGTCCGGCGGGCTCACTTCGGGAAGGGCCATCGCTCCGCGTTCCAAAAAAATGCTGGCGTAGCGCTGTGAGACCGCGGAGAGCAGGTCCGGCTGCAGGCCGCGATCGATCATCGCAGCCAGGCTGGCCTCCGGCTCGACCACCAGACCCACGGAAATAGGCAGCCCGCGACGCAGTTCGTTCTTCAGAATACGCAGCGCTTCGTCGAGATTCCCGACGACGAAATCGATGAGCCCCGCACGCAGACCCTGGCGAAGGCCATCGGCGTCCGCATCGACGCAAAGCGAAGCAGTTCCCGCGATGCTGACCGCGACAATCGTGGCGATCCCGTCGGCGCTCAATCCGGACTGCAGTAGAAGCTTGCCGCCCAGAGTGTCGTGGAATTGTTGACGGGCCAGGCTGGCAATGGAAAGGTATCGATCGTGAACGCGCGCCAGTTCCGGAACGGTAAGCATCGTCGCAGTTATTCTGCCACGCCTTACGGACGCATTACCTGAGTTTCGGAAGCTCGAGCAGAAGTGACCTGCGTGCAGGCAGCACTCCCTAAACTGGGAGTGCCTCTTTCAAAGTGCGAATGCGGATGACGCAGAGATCGGTCCGGAAGATGGACTGACGACTCGCACGCCGCTAGCAACGACTTGCGAGTCGTTCGGATGAAAGGGGGTGAGTGCCAGGGTTGAATAAAAAATCATCCTGGACTCGCATCGCCATCACGATTGCGCTGGACTGGCGCTTCGTTCTGGCAGTTGCTGTCCTCGTTCTCATGCTACTGATGAAGTAGCCAACTTCCCGGGAGGTACGCCCCCTTCCGGGAACTACTTCACCCCGAGTATACCATCGGCAGACTGCTCACCAGGTAGAGTACGGTTGCCCGTCCGATCCCTGTTCCTCTGAACCACTGTGCACGTCGTTGATGCCCGGCTCCGTCTGATCCAGATCGGCATACGTATCGTCACTCGCCGTCACCCAGGTGTCACGGCTGTGCGTGAAGGGATCCTCGGGGATCACCTTCAGATAGCCGTTCTGCACCAGATCGTCGAGCGATTGCGGCGCTTTGTTCTTGTCCATCGTGTAGGAGTCGATGGCATCGCGCAGCACATGCAGGTCTTCCTTCAGCGCGGCTTCCTTCGCGCTCTTGATGGCCGCGACGAAGCTGGGGATCGCAACCGTGGCCAGCACGCCAATGATCAGCATGACGACCATGAGCTCCACCAGAGTGAAGCCGCCTTCCCGCCTTCGAATTGGGGTTTTCAGCCGCATAGGATCACCAGTCCGAGTATTTCGTTCCGTCCAGAGCCACTCCGTCGGATTTGGAGAAGACGTCGAAAACATTCTGGCCGCCCCAGGAGTCGCTGGTCGGGTCGTCCTGCATCGAGCGCAGCCCCCAGTCGTCGGTCCCTGTCATCGGATCGACTGGGATGTGCCGCAGAAAGCGCACCTTTTTTCCCTGTACATCCACGCCATCGACCAGAGTCTGCAGATCGGGCGGATAATTCTGGCTGTCCACCTTGGTCTGGAATGCATGTTTGTCCGCCGCATCTTTGTAGGCATCAATCGCGGCGCGCATCTGCCACAGGTCGTAGCGCAAGATGCGCTCCTTCTGCCGCTTCACCTGGAAGCGCGCGATCGGGATCGCCGCCGACGCCAGGATGCCGAGGATCGCGACCGTGACAATAAGCTCGACCAGCGTGAGGCCAGCTTCCCGGCTCCGCCTTGCTTGCTCTCGGCTGTAGAAAATCAACTGCATAGTTTCACCACTCGACCGCCGCTCACTGAATGTGCACGACCGCCTGAGATCCCATCGCGGGCATCGGTTGCTGCTGGCTGTTGCGGGCAACCGGCCTCACTATGGCAACCGACGCGTCGCCTGCAGCTTTCGCCTGGAAAGTGAGAATGCACAGCGCCCCCGAGCCCGTGACGCCTTTGGTTCCAGGCGGACGCGAAGCGGCGACGGCGGCGTTGCCTTTTCCGTCATCGCGATGCGCCAGGGCTACGGCCTGTCCGTCCCTCCCCAGGACATTCGGATTCTGCGGATCGTCGGTGTCCACATTGATAAGGGTCAGCTTCGAGGCGTCATACTGCACGTCCATCGGCACGGCAAAGACGTCGCTTCCGCCGGAAAGATTCACGATCATTTTGAAACTCGAACCCAACTTCTGCGTGGATTGCGGTGGAGTCAGTTGCAGGTTCACCGGCGCCGCGGCATTCGCCTGCTGCTGCATGTTGGCCATGGCCTGCTGGGCCGCGGTTGCCGCGGTGGGAGGTGGCCCGGGC
>JBAVUB010000528.1:0-3929 GCA_049696575.1 Acidobacteriaceae bacterium
CGATCCGCGCTTCATTGGGCACATAGTCCGGCGGAAGCAGCACGGCGATCAGCCGCGTGGCTCCCACAGCGAACAGCACGCCAAGCGCGCCGCCCACCACCGACAGCAACACGCTCTCGGTGAGGAGCTGTCGCACCAGCCTGCCACGGCCCGCGCCGATGGCCAGCCGCATCGCAATTTCCCGTGCGCGTCCCGTGGTCCGCGCCAGTTGCAGATTTGCCACGTTGACGCAGGCGATGAGCAGCAACAGCCCAACCGCCGCGAACAGCAGATGCAGGCTGTCCGCCATTTCGCCGCTCGCCGTGGTGATATCCATATAGTTGAGCAGCACGCTGTGCAGCTGGCCTTTCGGGTAGTCGTCCGGCCGTTCAGCCGCCAGCTGGATGTTGAGCGGGTTCAGTTGCTCTTCGGCCGCGTGCTGCGTAACCCCGGGCGCGAGGCGCATGATGACCGCGACTCCGTCCTTGTCCTTCAGATCGGTTCGGAGCGGCAGCCAGAACGATTCGTTGGTCCACCACCCGAACCGCGGAGGCATCACGCCGATGATGGTGCGCGGCACGTCATCGAGCGTGATGGTGCGGCCAACGGCATGCGGATCGCCGCTGAAGAAGCGCTGCCAGAACCCATAACTGAGCACCACCACCGGCGCCGGCTCCCCGCCCGGCGCGATGTCGAAGGGTTGAATGGTGCGCCCGATGAGTGGCTTCACTTCGAGAAAGTTGAAAGCTCCGCCCGTGAGAAAGACGCCGTAGAAATTTTCCGGGTTAATCCCGCCGGTCAACATCACCGGCGTGACGCTGGTCCCCATCACCTCGGAAAACGCGGGCAGCTTTTCGATCTCCTGCATCTCCCGCTGCGAATACCAGTGCCAGCCATGGACCGCATCATGCGGACCCACCACCGCCGGCGCCCAGATCTGGTTCGGCCTGGCATAGGGATACGGCGCGATCAGCACCCCGTAGACCACGCTGAACAGCGCGACGCTGGCCCCGATGCCCAGCATCAGCGACAGCAGCGCCACCACCGTGAAGCCGGCATCCTTGCGGAAGCTGCGGAGCGCAAAGCGCACATCCTGCCACAGCCGCTCCAGCCATAGCCATCCCCACGCTTCGCGTGACTGGTCGCCCGCAAGAGCAACATTGCCAAACTTCCGCGTCGCCGCTCGCCGGGCTTCGAGCGGCGGCATGCCCGCCTCGATGTTCTCCCGCGTTTCCAGCTCGATGTGCTCCTGCATCTCGTCCTCTAAACGCTTGCGTCGCGTTTCCCACTGCTTCATGGCGCAATCCTTCTTTCGGGAATATCGGGGACTAGGAATTCTGTTCGGGCACGCGTGTGAGCAGCCGCGCTATCGCGCTCGAGAAGCGCTGCCATTTCGAGGTTTCCGTCGTGAGCTTCCTGCGGCCCTTCGCGGTGAGCCGGTAAAACCGCGCCTTGCGATTGTTTTCCGACAACCCGTCTTCAGCGACGATCAGGCGCTGCTTCAGCAGGCGCTGCAGCGCCGGGTAGAGCGACCCATGCCCCACCTGAAAGACCTCTTCAGATCGCTGCTGGATGATGCGGGCAATGGCGTGCCCATGCGCCGGCCCAAAGGCCAGCGTCTGCAGGATCAGCAGATCGAGCGTTCCCTGCAGAAGTTCAAGCTGGCTGTCGATCTCTCTGGTCGTCATTCGACCTGAACGTACCTTTCCTCAGGTCGAATGTCAAGGGGAAGGAAGGCCGAAGGGGGACACCCCAAACCTGCCCCCGCCAGGTTCACCCACCGTGAGAAGGGTACGCGAAGGCCAAGTGCGAAGGGGTAGAAGAAGGGAAAGTGCGAAGGGAGCACCCCCAAAACCTGCCCTCCGGTCAGGTTCACCCCACAGCAAGAAGCGTACGCTCGTACCCATACTGGCTCAACAACTAAGCTCCGAACTTCAACTCCTTAGTACCGTGCAGTCCCAAAACGGCCCTGGCACCCCCCAGCCCCGGCAAACCCTCGCTGTAGGCGGCCAGGTTCACCCCACAGCAAGAAGCTGTACGCTCGTCCCCCATACTGACTCAACAACTGAGCTCCGAACTTCAACTCCTTAGTACCGTGCGGTCCCAAAATGGCCCCGGCACACCCCAGCCCCGGCAAACCTCCGCTGTAAGGCGGCCAGGTTCACCCCACAGCAAGTAGCGTACGCTCGTACCCATACTCGCTCAACAACTAAACTTCGAACTTCAACTCCTTAGTACCGTGCGATCCCAAAACGGAACTCCCCCTGCCCCAAACCCCTCTGTAGCCCGCCAGGTTCACCCCACAGCAAGTAGCTAAAGCCCCGCCACGGTCGATCGTCAACGACTCACTTCCGTGCGTCGACACCGAAGTACTAGCTTCAGGCCCGCCCCGACCCATTTCGGGAAAAACTCAGCTCACCTCCCAAAATTTCCGCAAATTCCCTCTACGCCCCGCCGAAATTCATCCTCCTGCGTCAGCAAACTTACTACCAGCCACCCATCCCCGGCGAATCCAAAAAAGTATCCCGGATGCACACTCACCCCCCGCTCCTCCACCAGCCGCACCGCAAGATCCTCGTCGCTTTCCAGCGCCGGAACCCGCAACACCGCATACCACCCCGCCTCCACCTCCAGCCGTGTCACAAATCGATTTTGTAGCAGCAACTGATCCAAAACCGCCAGATTCCCCCGCGTCCGCGCCCGGATCTGCTCCCGCATCCTCTCCGCCCCCGCCAGCCACGCCGGCAGCCCGCACTGCACCGGCGCATTCATCGACAAGAACGTATCCGCCACCACCTCCAGCCGCCCCAGCGCTTCCTTCAACTCCCGTCGCGGCCCAAACGCCGCAATCCACGCCGCCTTCATCTGCGGCAGCGCCGCAATTTTGCTGATCCCGCTCAGCACAAACGTCAGCACCGGGGTCCCCGACACGCCGTTTGTTGGCGCGGTGGGGTGGAGCACCGGATGCGTCCCGCTCGCAAAGCTCCGACCTTCAAACCCCGCCATCCCGTAATCCAGAAAAACTTCATCCACAATCAGCGCCAGCCCGTGTTCCGCACAGATCCGCTCCAACTCCCGCCGCTCCGCCTCCTTCGTAAAGTGCCCCGTCGGATTGTTCGGATGCACGACCGCAATCGCCTTCGTTCGCGCCGTTACCCGCGCTCGCATCTCGGCAAAATCAACCTGCCACCCGTCGTCGTACACCAGCGGATACGCCACCAGCCGCACATCCTCAATCTGCGCCAGAAAATCGAACAGCGGATAGCTCGGCTGCGCGATCAACACTTCGTCGCCCGCATCGCACAGCAGCCGGAACAGCCAGCTGTACGCTTCGCTCGTGCTCGTCGTCAGAAAAATCCGCTCCGCCCCAACCTCGGCGCCCCGCTCGGCGTAGTACCGGCACACCGCCTCCCGTGCCCGCAGCATCCCGCGCGGCTCCGGATCGTAGACCAGCGCCTCGCGATCCCCAAGCGCCGCCAGAATCCCCGCCTCGTCGTACACAAACCCGCATTGCGTCGGATTCGACGCCGTCAAATCAAGAATCTCCTGGGTCCCCGGCACGCCCGATGTTGGCGTGCTTGGGCGGAGCCCCGCAGCCCGCCCTGAACGCAGCCATTGAGCCTCTCTCTCTCTCAATGCAGACGCCAGCCGCGTCTCCGTCACATCCCACGCCGTCCTCGCCGAAAATCGCACGCCCTCATCTTTTCACAGCGCGCCGCGCGAAACTCACCGGCACCGACTCCCGCACTCCTGCCGCTGAACACCACCCCTCTGCGCCCTGCTCCCTGCACCCTGTACCCTGTACCCTGTCTTTAATGATCCGCGCCGTCATCTTCGACTACGGTGAAGTCCTCTGCATCCAGGACCGCGCCGCGCACCAGCGCCTCATCGCCCTCACCGGCCTCGACCGCGACAACTTCGAGCGCCTCTACTGGTGCGACCGCCGCGAC
>JBAVUB010000529.1:0-4581 GCA_049696575.1 Acidobacteriaceae bacterium
GGTGAGTGGCGCGGTGACCGAGCTGAGCGCGGAGGACTTCGCCAATCGCGCCGGTCTTGCCGATCCGCTGCGCCAGGTTCCGGGGCTCAACGTGGTGCAGACGGGGCAGTGGGGCGGGGAGACGTCGCTGTTCATTCGCGGGGGGAGCTCAACGGCGAATCGGGTCGTGATGGACGGCGTGCCGGTGGAGGATATCGGCGGCCGGTTCGACTTCGGCAACGTGGCGACGACCGGCATCCAGGATGTTGAGGTGTATCGCGGGCCCAATACGGTGCTCTATGGATCGGACGCGGCGGCGGCCGTGGTGGCGGTGACCACGCCGCGCGGGAGCACGCCCTTCCCGTCGTTGCTGTACGAGGGCGATGCGGGGAATTTCGGGACCTACCGAAACCAGGCGCAGCTGGCCGGGATGAAGCGGAAGCTGGACTACTACGCCGGCGCCTCGAGCCTGTATACGACGAACGCGATGCCCCACGACGCCTACCACGACAACACGGCAGTGGCGAATCTGGGATGGAGTTTGTCGGCGAAGACGCAGATTCGGATGACCGGCCGGGGCAGCGTTTCGGCGACGGGGCTGCCTTCGGCCAATGGCGGCTACTCGTTCGACGATCTCCCGAATGACGGCAAGGAGCTCGACCAGGATACGTACGGGACGGGGACGATCGACCACACCTTCCGCGACAACTGGAACGCAACGGTGCGCTATGGATTGGTGCGCAAGCGCGAGGAGTCAGAACAGTGGTATCCGGCGGGGAATCCGATGGGCGGCCTGTATTACGGCAACGACGTCACGGTCCTCGGTGCGAATGGCTACTCGACGACCGGGCAGGCGCTGATGAATTACGGGCCGAGCTTCGGGGCCGTTTATCCCTACTCGTTGGCTCTGGCGTCGAACCGCGACAGCCTCTACGCGCAAACGAGCTACGAACACGGCCCGCATCTGGGCCTGATCGCGGGGGCTCGCTACGAAAACGAGCGCGGGCTCGAAGGCGAGCCGGTCTACGCCTACCGCGAAGGACTCGAGCGGACGAACTACGACTATCAGGCGCAGGTGGGCGGGGAGTTTAAGAATCGCTTCTTCTATACGGCGGCCGGCGGCGTGGAGAAGAACCAGCTCTTCGGTACCGTCGCGACGCCACGCGGCGGCGGGTCCTGGTATGTGGTACGGCCGGGCCGGGGCGTTATCCACGGGACACGGCTCAACGTGAACTTTGCGAAGGGCTATCAGGAGCCGACCCTCGATCAGCAATTTGGTTCGCTGTACAGCTTTTTGCAGACCAACGGCGGGCAGTCGGCGATTGCGCAGTATGGCATCGCGCCGATTGGGGCGGAGCTGTCGCGCAGCTACGATGGCGGCATCGAGCAGAGTTTGTTCAGCGAGAAAGTAATGGTCCGCGCTACGTATTTTCACAATGAATTTGGGAATCAGATTGAGGCAGTGCCGGCGTCGGTGGTGCCGCAGTTGCTGCCCAACCTGAGCGCGGCGCAGCAACAGCAACTGGAGTCCTTCCTCAACAACAATTTCGCTTACGAGCTGGATTTGAACTCCATGTCCTACCGGGCGCAGGGCGTCGAGTCGGAAGTGGAGTGCGGGCTGGGGAAGAATATTTTCGTGCGCGGAGGCTACACGTATCTCGATGCGGTGGTGCAGCGGTCGTTTTCCTCCGACGCGATCGGGCCCAGCACCAATCCGAACTACCCGGCGATTCCGATCGGCAACTATTCGCCGCTGGTGGGGGCAAGGCCGTTCCGGCGTCCTCCGCACACCGGTTTCACCAGCGTGATGTACACCGGCAAGAAATGGTCGGGCGTCGTCAACGGAGCGTATGCCAGCCGCAGCGACGACTCAACCTATCTGGGAGGCGACGACGTGAACGGCGGGAACACCTTGCTGTTGCCGAATCGCAACCTGGATTTTTCGTACACGAAGATCGACCTGGGCGCGACGTACCAGTGGAAACCGTGGATGGGGCTCTACACCCAGCTCGACAATCTGACCAGCAACCAGCACATCGGCCCGATCGGCTATCCGTCGATGCCTCTCAATTTCCGTACCGGAGCGCGATTCACGCTGAGCCTGGGCAAGAGGCAATAGAGCGCCCCGTAGCCCGTAGCCGGTACAAGGTAGCCCGTAGCCGGGGTCAGGCGGCTTCCTGGGTCCGGGATACGGGGGCCAAATCGCTGGGCAGAAAGACCATCATCACGGTGCCGGAGCCGGGAACTTCGGAGCCCGCGACTCGGCTGCGGCAGCGGATGGAACCCCCGGTCTTCATGAGCATGCTTTTGACGATCCAGAGGCCGAGGCCGGTGCCCACGTCCTTCTTGGTCGTGAAGAAGGGTGTGAAGATCTGGCGGCGGATGGAATCCGGTATGCCGACGCCCTGGTCGGCCACCGCCAGCTGAATGCCAGGAGCGCCGGTGAAGGGGTGCGCGGATTCCCAGGCCCGTACGTCGATGGTGGTGCCGGGCGGCGAAGCGTCAATCGCATTCACGACGAGATTAGAAACGATCTGCCTGAATTCGCCGTGCAGCGCGTACACCCTGAGGCCGGGAGTGATGTGTTTGCGAAGACTGATTTGCCGGTAGCCGAGGCGGCGATGGTAAACCGCCAGCATTTCGTCGATGGCTGCGGGAACGTCGATCCACGCCGGGGCGGAAGTATCGCGGTAAAAGCCCAGCGTCTGGCGTGCGATGTGGGAGATGCGCTTCAGCTCATCGTCGGCCATGACGAGGCAGACACGCGCGGACTCGGGCAAACTCGCATCCTGCCGCGCAAGATAGATCAGGTTGGTGACCGCCTCGAGCGGGTTGTTGATCTCGTGGGCCACGGTGGCGGCCAGACGGCCCACCGACGCGAGCCGCTCGGTGGTGTGCAGCGCGGCTTCCAGCTTTTTCTGCCGGGTTACGTCGCGCAGGATCTTGGCCGCGCCGATGATGATTCCGTGGGGATCGCGGATCGGGGAGATGGTGAGGGAGACGTCGAGCCGCTCGCCACTTTTGGTGACGCGGACGGTTTCAAAATGCTCGATGCGCTCTCCGGCCTGGATGCGGCGCAGAATCTCCTTCTCGTCGGGGTGCAGCTCGCGAGGAATAATGGTAGTGACCGGCTTGCCGATAATCTCCTCGGCCGTGTAGCCGAGGATGCGCTCGGCAGCCGCGTTCCAGCTGGTGATGATGCCCTTCAGGTCCTTGCTGACGATGGCGTCGTCGGACGATTCCACGATGGCCGCCAGCTTCATCTGGGCTTCGTCGGCTCGTTTTTCTTCGCTGATGTCGAGTACGAAGCAGCGCGCATGGAGGAATTCGCCGTTGTGCAGCCAGGGATTCGCATCGATCCGAACCCAGCGCCAGGAGCCGTCGCAGGAACGCATGCGCAGCTCGTAGCCGCGCAGGCTCTCGCGGTTGCGCAGGCGCTGCAGCATGTCCGCCGCGGCGACCGGGTCCTCCACAAAGCCGGAGAAATTGCGGCCGACGAACTGCTGGGGCTGACAGCCGAGCAGCGATAGCAAGGTGCGATTGGCCCAGAGAACGGTGCCATCGGGTGCCAGCCAATGCATGCCGACCACCGCGTTTTCGAGGAAGTCGCGCAACTCAGCTTCCCGCATCTGCAGGGTTTGCTGCGTCTTTTGAACCTGCCGGGTTTCTTCGTCGAGGGCCTGGGCTTTGAGCTGCCAGACGACGGCCCTGCGGCGGCGATCGTCTTCGCTCATGTCGTCATAACCCTCGCCCGGAACAACGTGATTGTGCTAGGAGCAGATTCGCCGGATGGTCACGCCGTCGGTATCGCGGGCGAAAAAGTGCAGCGGCCAGCCGCAGGACAGATGGAAGCAGCGGGTTTGAGCGAGCTGGTTCCACAGCTCCTCGACACGAATCGCGGCTTCCGTCTTCCCCTCTTCCCAGAGCACGGAAACCATCTCGCCGTAAGCCGCTACGGGGTGGGGTTTCTCTGAGGCGGAGGTGGCGGTGACGGCTGAGGTCACCCGGTCGACGACGGCGCCGAGGTGTTCGGCGAAACGATGCGCGTCGGGCCAGCCTTCGACCATAAATGCGGCGAGGGTCTCGGCGGCGTCGAGGCTCACCCAGAGTCCCTGCTGGGCAAGATGGACAAGGTCCAGTCCGCGAGAACGCATTTGCTCTTCGAAAGCCGCCCGATGGGCGGCCGTGGCGATGACGACCGCAGCCCCGCCCGCCTCCAGAGTGGCGCCGAGGCATTGCGCGATATCGGAGACGAGAAGGGAATCGCTCGAATAGAAATGCGCAGTGTGGCTGCCGTGCGCCGCGGACACGGGCGGCGCGCCAATCTCTTCAACAATGCCTGGGGCGGCATCCGGCGGATTCAAAGTCTGCTTCATGGCCAGGGGCAGTCCAACAACGGAACAGGGGAATCGGACCGCCCCTGGACCCAAAAAATTGCGTAGCTTCGTACGGTCTTTCTGATGAGCCGGAGCGAAAAGGAGATGCCCAGGGGGGAACTCTAAACCTAAATAACGCAGGGACCTGGAAGAGCTTTCCTCTAAGACCGGCCAATTCATGCCCCAGTAAGTCCGATGGAACGACCACCCAGTGGCCGTTCCATTT
>JBAVUB010000530.1:0-2332 GCA_049696575.1 Acidobacteriaceae bacterium
AAATGGAGGGCACCACCGTCACGAACAAGATATGGGACGGGCGCGCCAACCTCGCCACCGTCGAAGCCGACGGCCCCTCCGGCCACCTCGAGCTGCTCGCGCTGCGCCTCTATGATCCTCGGGCGCATCAGTGGAACATCAGCTTCGCCACCAGCGACTCGGCTGTACTGAGCGTGCCTGCAGTGGGCGGATTCAGCGATGGCCGTGGCGAATTCTACGACAGCGAGCTGTACCATGGCCGCAACATCCTCGTCCGGTTCTCCATCTGGCCTGTCTCCCCCAGCGAAGTCCGCTCGGAGCAGGCCTTCTCCGCGGATGGCGGCGCAACCTGGGAAACAAACTGGATCAACACCTACACCCGCGTCAGCGACAAGGGAGGCGAGTGATGTCCGCGACCGTCGCCGCATATCGGCGTCCCCGCGAACTGAGCGCCAGCGACGGATTTGGCCTGCTTACGCCGCCGCCTCAGCCCCGTCGTCCTGAGGCGCATGGCTTCTGCCTCGATGCGACGACTCACTGGCGTTCGGCAACTCCGTCCATCGCATCCCCACCTCCCGCCGCGTCCACGTTGCCGGCAAAGGCCGGAGTGCCCGCTGCGCCGGAACCCCGCAACATCCCTCTATGAAAGCGATCGCCCACAGCAAGGTGGTTCTCCTCGCACTGGCCCTGTGCCTCGCGCTCGCCGCCTTCGGTCTTCCTCACGCAGCCGCAGCGGAGCCGAATGCCGTCCAGCGCCAGCAGCCCATCCCGTGCGACCAGCGTCATCCCATGAACGACGCGTGGTGGACCGGACCCATGCTCGCCAACACTCCGGCCACCGCACCCCGCGGTCATTCTCTCGCTGAAACCTATCTCTACGACAACACCACCCAGGGCGCGTACACGGCCAACGGCGCCCGTCACTCAGCGCCGCACGCGAACAGTTATGGCAGCCTCACCTACCTTATCTATGGCTTGAACGACAAAACCGGCTTTGGCCTCATCCCGACCGCCGGCTACAACACCGCTACCGGCGAGCCCTCCAGCGCCGGCCCCGGCATCGGCGACCTCACGATGCTCCTGCAGCGCCGCCTCACCACTTTTCAGGCGTGCCGTTTCATCCCCATCGTCTCCGTCGCTGTCGAGCAAACCCTCCCCATCGGCCAGTACGACCGCCTCGGCGCGCGCCCCACCAACGGTTTCGGCGGCGGAGCGTATGTCACGAATCCCGAATTTCTCTCTCAGATGTACTTCTGGCTCCCCAATCGCCGCATCGTGCGCACGCGGCTCGACCTCTCCGATGCCTTCTCGCACTCCGTCACCGTCCAGGATGCGAGCGTTTACGGCACCTCCACCGGATTCCGGGGCACCGCCCATCCCGGAAGCTCCTTCCTCCTCGACAATTCCTGGGAGTACAGCCTCACTCGCAGCTGGGTGCTCGCCACCGACATCACGTATCGCAACAATGCGAACACCCGCGTGACTGGATCCTATGCGCAGGGCCCGCCCGTCACTCTGAACTCCGGCTCGAGTGACGTCTGGGCTCTCGCCCCCGCAGTCGAATACAGCTGGAAGCCCTGGATCGGAGTGCTGGTCGGCGTGCGGCTCTACCCCGCGGGACGAAACACCAGCGACACCCTCACTCCGGCGATCGCGTTGAACATTGTGCACTGACGCAGCGGAGAATCCCGCCCGAAACACGACCCTGTTATCCTCACCTTCATTCCATCGTGGAGAGAACATCCCAGAGGAATGTCCGCGCGCGTCCATCCAGCCCGCACCGCCGCCCTCGCGCTCTTCCTCCTCACCTCTCTCAACCTCTTCAACTTCATTGACCGCTACGTTCTCCCTGGCGTCCAACCCCTCATTCAGCGCGAATTCCATATCAACGACGCGCAAGCCGGTCTCCTCACCTCCGCCTTTTTCTTCACCTACATGCTCATCGCCCCGCTCACCGGCTGGCTCGGCGACCGCTTTCCCCGCAAGCCGCTCATCGTCGCCGGGGCCCTCATCTGGTCCGCCGCTACCCTGCTCACTGCAACGGTCCACAGCTATCACACGCTGCTCATCCGCCACGCCGCCGTCGGCATTGGCGAAGCCACCTTCTCCATCTTTGCCCCCGCGCTCCTTGCCGACTTCTACCCGGAAGAGGATCGTAACCGTGTCCTGAGCATTTTCTACGTCACCATCCCCGTCGGTGGAGCCCTCGGCTATCTCACCGGCGGCGTCCTCGGCGACCACTATGGCTGGCGCATGCCCTTCTAT
This sequence comes from Acidobacteriaceae bacterium, assembly GCA_049696575.1. Classification (GTDB taxonomy): domain Bacteria; phylum Acidobacteriota; class Terriglobia; order Terriglobales; family Acidobacteriaceae; genus Palsa-343. Next base: position 2,245 of record JBAVUB010000530.1, read on the forward strand.
GTAGCCGCCGCTCCCGGCGTCCTCATCGCCCTCGCCTTTTGGCTTTTCGTGCGCGAACCGCAGCGCGGCGCCGCCGACACCCTCGCGC
>JBAVUB010000531.1:0-1670 GCA_049696575.1 Acidobacteriaceae bacterium
ATCCACAAGATCATCGAAAGTGGCGTGACCTCGTTCCAGGTCTTCTTCCCTGACCGCGACGACGTAGGCAACATCATCACCAACACCCTGCGCCGCGATTCCGTCCGCAAGCCGGAAGAAGCCCTCATCGAGATTTACCGCAAGCTCCGCCCCGGCGATCCGCCCACCCTCGATACCGCCACCGCCCTCTTCGAAGGCATGTTCTTCGATCCGCGCAAGTATGACTTCTCGCGCGTCGGCCGCCTCAAGTTCAACATCAAGCTCTACGAGAATCAGGACGCCACCTCGCTCGACCACCGCACCCTGACCCCCGAAGACTTCTACGCTACCATCCGCTACCTGCTCAAGCTCCGCCGCAACATCGGCAATGTCGACGACATCGATCACCTCGGCAACCGCCGCGTGCGCGCCGTCGGCGAGCTCATGGAGAACCAGTTCCGCATCGGCCTGGTCCGCATGGAGCGCGCCATTAAAGAAAAAATGTCCGTGTACCAGGAAATGTCCACGGCCATGCCTCACGACCTCATCAACGCTAAGCCGGTCATGGCCGCCATCCGCGAGTTCTTCGGCTCCTCGCAGCTCTCGCAGTTCATGGATCAGACCAACCCGCTCTCTGAAATCACCCACAAGCGCCGTCTCTCCGCGCTGGGGCCGGGCGGTCTCTCCCGCGAGCGCGCCGGATTCGAAGTCCGCGACGTGCACCCCACCCATTACGGCCGTATCTGCCCCATCGAGACGCCGGAAGGTCCGAACATCGGCCTCATCAGCTCGCTCTCCTGCTTCGCGCGCATCAATGAGTACGGCTTTATCGAGTCGCCGTATCGCAAGGTGCGCGACAGCCGCATGCTCGACTTCGTCCAGGTCACCAACGCTGGCGAAAGCGGCATGCGCGTCGGCGATCACCTCGAAAAGACCGAAGCCCTCAAGCTCAATGAGAAGCTGCGCAAAGAAAAGCAGCGCCAGATTGAGTTCGAGCCCTACTCCTTCTATCTCTCCGCGTGGGAAGAGGACAAGCACACCATCGCCCAAGCCAACGTCGAGCTCGACCAGAATGGCAACATCGTTGAAGAGCTGGTCAACGCGCGGCGTCAGGGCAACTTCGTCCTCGTCAATCGCGGCGAAGTCGACTACATCGACGTCAGCCCCAAGCAGCTCGTCTCCGTCGCCGCCTCGCTCGTGCCTTTCCTCGAGCACGATGACGCCAACCGCGCGCTCATGGGCGCCAACATGCAGCGCCAGTCCGTTCCTCTGCTCGTCTCTGAGGCGCCGCTGGTCGGCACCGGCATGGAAGGCGTCACCGCCCGCGACTCCGGCGCCGTCATCCTCGCCAAGCGCAATGGCCTCGTCGATTCCGTCGACTCCGAGCGCATCATCGTCCGCGTTGAAGGTGAGCACCACCCCACCCAGCTCTCGCGCGAGGTGGGTTCTGACATTTATCAGCTCATCAAGTTCAAGCGGTCCAACCAGAACACCTGCATCAACCAGAAGCCCATCGTCCATCAGGGCGACCGCGTCATCAAAGGCCAGGTCATCGCCGACGGTCCCTGCACCGAGCAGGGCGAGCTCGGCCTCGGCCGCAACGTCCTCGTCGCTTTCATGCCGTGGCGCGGTTACAACTTCGAAGACGCCATCCTCATCTCCGAAAAACTCGTGCGCGACGACTACTACAC